>ANAW01000208.1:0-19436 GCA_000340945.1 Nocardiopsis synnemataformans DSM 44143
GGCCGAACCCGGTCGTTTGCGCGACAAGGCCCGCTGCGCCCGAGTCAGCCTGGTCCGGTCGCGCTGCTCGTGGCGGGGGTTGGCCACCTTCTCCCCCGTCGACAACACCACCAACGACGTCAGGCCCATGTCCACGCCAACTGCGTCGTGACCAGCCGGAGCCTGCTCGACGATGTCCTCACACAACAGGGACACGAACCAGCGCCCGGCCGCGTCACGGGACACCGTGACCGTGGACGGCCGTGCCCCTTCGGGCAGGGGCCGCGACCACACGATGTCCAGGGGTTCGGCCATCTTGGCCAAGGTCAGGTGACCGTCGCGGTAGCGGAACGCGCTCGCGGTGTACTCCGCCGAGACCCGGGACTTCTTCTTCGACTTGAACCGCGGATACCGCGCACGCTTGTCGAAGAAGTTGCGAAAAGCCGTGTGAAGGTGGCGCAGCGTCTGCTGGAGCGGGACGCAGGAGACCTCGGTGAGGAAGGACAGCTCCTCGGTCCTCTTCCAGGCGGTCAGCGCAGCGGAGGAGTCGGTGTAGGAGAGCCGCCGTTGTTCGGTGTCCCATGCGGCAGTGCGTTCGGCCAAGGCGCGGTTGTAGACCAGGCGCACGCACCCGAACGTGCGCGACAGCTCGGCCGCCTGCGCGTCGGTCGGGTAGAAGCGGTACCGAAACGCCCGCTTCACGCTCTTACTGGTCATGGAACACACCGTAGCGACCGCCCTGCGATCGGGTGAGGGGAATCCAGCAGAAAGTGACAGAAAGGAGAGGGCGTTTCCTCCCCGTCCTGAAGGACGAGGTGCCCACGTCCAACAAACAGATGAGCCAGCACAGCACATCCACCGCCCGGGGCGGGCCCGGCGCGGAGCCGCGGGAGGGGCGGCACACCTGGTGGAGGGGGCGCAGCGAGATCTTCGTCGGCCTGCTCACCATCGGGATCGGCGTGTTCGTGGGCGTGCAGACGCTCACCATGCACGTGCCCGACAACTCGGCCTCTCCGGGCCCCCAGCTCTTCCCCGCGATCGTCGCGGTGCTGATGCTCGTCCTCGGAGCGGCCCTGATCGTCCAGGTGGCCCTGCGCCCGGCGGTACCGGAGCAGGAGGGGGCCGACCCCTCCGACGGCGCCGCGGGCGTGGTCGGCGACCTGGTCGAGGGACGCGGCCCGGCCGCGAGCGCCCCCGCGACGCACAGCGACTGGCGCGCCGTGGGCACCGTGCTCGGCGCGGTGGTGCTCTTCGCCCTGCTGTTGCAGCCGGTGGGCTGGCTGCTGTCCGGCGCGCTGCTGTTCTTCGGTGTGACCTGGGCCTTCGGCGGCAGGCGCCCGCTGTTCGAGGCCGCCGTCGCGCTGGCCTACTCGTCCGTGGTCCAGCTCGCCTTCGTCGGCGGGCTCGGCCTCAACCTGCCCGCCGGAATCCTGGGAGGGGTGCTGTAAGTGGAGACCCTCAGTCTGCTCGGCGGCGGTTTCGCCGCCGCCCTCTCCCCCGAGAACCTGCTGTGGGCGTTCGTGGGCGTCCTGCTGGGCACCGCCGTGGGCGTGCTGCCCGGCCTGGGGTCGGCCATGGCCGTCGCCCTGCTGCTGCCCGTCACCTTCAAGCTGGACCCCACCGGGGCCTTCATCATGTTCACGGCCGTGTACTACGGCGGTCTCTTCGGCGACTCGACCACGTCGATCCTGATGAACACGCCCGGCAACAGCTCCGCGATCGCCACCGCGATCGAGGGGCACAGGATGGCGCTCAAGGGCCGGGCCTCCCAGGCCCTGGCCACGTCGGCGATCGGCGCGTTCACCGGCGCGGTGGTGGCCACGACGGTCGTCGCCTTCTTCTCCCAGGTGATCATCGACGTCGCCCTGCGCTTCGGTCCCGCCGAGTACCTGGCGCTGGCGATCCTGGCCTTCGTCGCCACCTCCGCGGTGGTGGCCCAGTCCATGGTGCGCGGGCTCATCGCGCTCTCCATCGGCCTGGCCATCGCGATGGTGGGCATCGACGTCCAGAGCGGCGCGGCGCGCTTCACCCTGGGCGTCCCCTCCCTGTTCGAGGGGATCAGCGTGGTCACGGTGACCGTGGGCCTGCTCGCGCTGGGCGAGGTGCTGCACGTGGTCTCGCGCGAATCCCGGGGCGGGGGCGCGGGCAACAGGCTCATCGCCACCACCGGCACCCCCTGGCTGAGCCTGCGCGACCTGCGCCGCGCCGTCCCGGCGTGGATCCGGGGGCTGGGCTTCGGGCTGCCCTTCGGCGCGATCCCGGCCGGCGGCTCGGAGATCCCGACCTTCCTGGCCTACGGCACCGAGCGCAAGCTCTCCCAGCTCAGGGCGCGCCGGGGCAAGCGGCCCGACGAGTTCGGCGACGGCGCCATCGAGGGCGTGGCCGCGCCCGAGTCGGCCGCCAGCGCGACCGCCGGAACCGCGATGGGCGCGCTGCTGGGTCTGGGCCTGCCGACCTCGGCCACGGCCGCGATCATGCTGGCCGCCTTCCAGCAGTACGGGATGCAGCCCGGTCCGCTGCTGTTCGAACGCAACGCCGACCTGGTGTGGGCGCTGCTGGCCAGCCTGTTCATCGGCAGCGTCATGCTGCTCATCCTGAACCTGCCCTTCGCGCCGCTGTGGGCGAAGCTGCTGCTGATCCCGCGGCGCTACCTGTACGCGGGCATCACCGGTTTCGCGGCGCTGGGCGTGTACGCCGCGTCCTACTCCGTCACCGACCTGTGGCTGCTGATCGTCCTGGGACTGCTCGGGTTCATGATGCGGCGATACGAGATCCCGGTGGCGCCGGTGCTCATCGCGGTCATCCTCGGGCCGCTGGCCGAGACGGAGCTGCGCCGGGCCCTGGCCATCGGCCAGGGCGACGTGGGGGTGCTCTTCGCAGGGCCGATCACGATCGGGATCTACACGGTCCTCGTGGCCGCGGTGGCCCTGGTCGCCGTCCTGCGGGTGCGCGCGCGTGCCCGTTCGCGCGCGGCACGGCGTGAGGAGACCGTCGACGCGGGGTGAGCATCGCGTGCGCGGGGGCCGGTCCGGGGTTTTCCCGGACCGGCCCCCGCGTTGTGTGCGCAGGCGGGCGCACCGACCGGTACCGGGGCGGAAGACCGGCGGAACGGGCCGACGGCGGAGCGGACGGGTGGCGGAGCGCAGGCACCGAAGCGGCGGACCGCCTGTGCGGCCCTGGACGGTGAGGCCCGGTCCCAGTCGGTCCCGGCCGACCGCACGCACAGCATGTCAGTTTGTCTTGACAACTCAGGGGTGTCAGTTCAAACTGACGATATGGACACGGATCGTTCGTCTTCCTCCCTGGCCTCCGACGACCCCGCGTTGGGGCTGCGCGCGGTGCTCTCGCTGCGCCGCCTCGCCGAGCGGGTCGAGGCCAACCAGGTGGCCGCCGCCCGCCGGGCGGGCTGGTCCTGGCAGCAGATCGGGGACGCCCTGGGCGTCACCCGCCAGTCCATCCACGCCAAGTACGGAAAGTGAGGACCCCTATGGGTGCGCGACGGGATTTCGGCATGGGCCGGGTGTACCTGGACGCCAACGCGGAGGCCCTGTACCGGGGCGACCGCAAGGTGGGGACCGAGCACGTGGTCCTGGCGCTACTGGGCGACCCCGATTCGCCCACCGCACGGGCCTTGGGCGCGGACCTGCCCGCCGCCCGGCGGACGCTGGAACGCTTGGACGCGGACGCCCTGGCCTCGGTCGGCGTCCGGGCGGAGCCCCCCGGCCCGGTCCTGCCCGGCCGCGAGGGCGACCGCCTCGCACTGACCCCGGCGGCCAAGGCCGTCTTCACCGGACTGCGCGAGGAGGCGGGGCGGGAGCGGATCGGCCCCGAGCACGTCCTGCTCAGCCTGCTGGCCCGCACCAGGCCCGACCCGGCGGCCGAACTGCTGGACGCGCTGGACGTGGACCGCGCCGCGGTCCGCGCCCGCTTGGGAAAGGGGTGAGACGACGATGAGCACCCCCACCCCCGCGTACACGACCGGCTCGGTGACCTCCCGCGACGGCACCGTCCTGGGTTACCGGCGACTGGGCACCGGACCGGCGGTCGTGCTCGTGCACGGGTCGATGATGTCCTCCGCCAACTTCATGGGGCTGGGCGCCGCGCTCAGCTCCGACTTCACCGTGTACCTGCCCGACCGCAGGGGCCGCGGGCTGAGCGGTCCCCACAGCCCCGGCTTCACCCTGGAGCACGCCGCCGAGGACGTGGCCGCGCTCGTGGAGCACGCCGGGGCGCGCGACGTCTTCGGGCTCAGCGCCGGTGCCGTCCCCGTCCTGCACTGGGCCCTCACCCGTCCCGAGGAGTACCGCGTCGCCCTGTACGAGCCGCCCCTGCCGGTCGGGGGCTCCTCACCGACGGCCTGGCTGGAGCGCTACGAGCGCGAGATGGCCCGGGGACGACTGGCCGCCGCGCTGGTGACCGTCGCCCGCGGGACGCGGGACTCCCCGCTCATGGAGGTGCTGCCCCGGTGGCTGCTGGTTCCGCTCATGGGTCTGGCCCTGCGCGCCCAGGAGCGACAGGACGGCGACGAGGTCCCCCTGCGGGACCTGGTCTCCACCGTGGGCGCGGACGCCCGGATGGTCCGGGAGGCGACTGACCTGGTCGGGGACGCGGCCGCCGTGCGCGCCGACCTCCTCCTGCTCGGCGGCAGCCGGAGCGCCCGCTACCTCAAGGACGCGTTGGACGCGCTGAAGGACGCGGTCCCCCGGGCCCGGCGGGTGGAACTGCGGGGCCTGGGGCACCTGGCCGCGGACAACGGCGGACGGCCCGACAGGGTCGCCCGCGCCCTGGCCGACTTCTTCGGCGCCCGGCCGGGGCCCCGCCCCTGAGCCGCTGGCCCACACATCGGGCCGGGCAGGGTCAGGACCGCTTCCCCTCGTCCGCCGGTGAGGGCTCCCCTGCGGCGCGGGGATCCTCCCCGGTTCCGGCGTCGGAGGGCTCCCCGGACGCCTCCTCGGGGCGGGGCGCCGCCTCGCGGTGGCGCAGCGACAGCAGGTAGCCCAGGCCCAGCACGATGGCCGTGCCGATGGCCGTGTACCAGGTGAACCCGACCAGGTCGGGCTGGAAGAGGAACAGCCAGACCATGGTCGCCACCGCGACCGCGAAGGAGACCATCGCGTCGAGCTGGCGGGCCCCGCGCACCCACAGCCCCAGGAAGAACGCGCCCAGCAGCCCGCCGTAGGTCAGGCTGGCCACGGACAGGCCCAGCTCCACGACCGGGTTGTCGGTACCGGTGAACATCGCCGCCGCCCCGATGAAGACCAGCCCCCAGCCGAGGGTGAACAGCCTGCCCAGCCGCAGGCCCTGGGCGTCGGTGAGCGTGCGCCTGCTGAACCTCTCGTACAGGTCGGCCATGGTCGAGGAGGACAGCGCCGACAGCGAGGACGACAGGGTGCTCATCGCCGCGGCCAGGATCCCCGCCAGCAGCAGGCCCGACAGGCCGACCGGCAGCCCCTCGACGATGAACGTCGGGAAGAGCTCGTCGGAGTTGGCCAGGCCCAGCTCGTCCACCGAGGCGCCCTCGAAGTAGGCGTACAGCGCCAGGCCCACGGCCAGGAACAGGGCGAACTGGAAGAACACCACGACGGCGCTGCCGATCACCGCCTTCTGGGCGTCGCGCAGGCTGCGGCAGCCCAGCAGCCGCTGCACGATGATCTGGTCGGCGCCGTGGGAGGCGGTGGAGAGCAGGGCGCCGCCGAGGACCGCGGTGACCGTCGCGTAGGGGGCCGAGACCGGGTTCGAGGTGAAGTCGAGGAACTGGGTCTTGCCCGCGTCGGCGGCCACCGCCAGGAAGTTCACGTCGAGGCTGCCCGCGATGACCGCCAGGGCGGCGACGCCGCCGACCGCGTACACCGCCATCTGGAGGACGTCGACCCAGACCACGGCCCGGATGCCGCCGACGAGGGTGTACAGGACCGTGACCACGCCGAGCAGCGCGATGATCGCGAAGTAGGACAGGTCGATCCCGTAGGAGTCCAGGATGATCTTGACGGGGATGGCCGCCGCGAACAGCCGCACCCCGTCCGCGAGCAGCCGCGTGAACAGGAACGCGACCGAGGCCGTGCCCTGCATGCCGCGGCCGAAGCGGATGCCGAGGTAGGCGTAGGCCGTGGTCATCTCGCCCCGGTAGTAGCGGGGCAGCAGCACGAAGGCCACCACCACCCGCCCGATCAGGTAGCCGACCGCCACCTGGAGGAACGTGACGTTGCCCAGGTAGGCCACGCCGGGGATGCTGATCACGGTCAGGGCGCTGGTCTCAGTGGCCACCACCGACAGGCACACCGCCCACCAGGGCAGCTGCCGGTTGCCGATGAAGTAGTCCTTGACGTCGCGCTGTCGGCCGGACAGCCTGAGGCCGAGCCAGGCCGAGCCCAGCAGGTACACCGCGATGACCACGAGGTCGATTGTCTGCACTGCGCTGCTCCGGGTGGTGGGGGGCGGGGGCTTACCGGTCCCGTGCCTCGACGCGCAGGCGCGCGGGGACGGTGACCGCGGGTTCGGGGAGCCGGAGCGGCGAGGCGCCCGGCGTGAGGCGTCCGGCCACCGGCGCGCGGCGGGCGCCGGTGCAGGAGGGCACGGACCCGGGGAGCCCGTGCCAGGTGAGGAAGCCGATCAGCGCGAACAGGTAGGCCTCCTTGGCGTCGCTGTCCAGCCCCAGGGCGTCGAACGCGGCCAGCCGCGCCGGGCGGAGCCGGTCGGCGAGGCGTTCCATGAGGACCGGGTTGCGGGTGCCGCCGCCCGAGGCGAGGACCTCGGCCACACCGTGGGGGCGCAGCGCGTCGGCGACGGTGACGGCGGTGAGTTCGACCAGGGTGGCCAGCAGGTCCCCGTCCTCGGGCGTGCCGGTGGCGCGCAGCGCCGCGTCGAGGTGGCCGGGACCGAACAGCTCCAGCCCGGTGGTCCTGGGCGGGTGCAGGCGGTAGTACGGCTCGGCGAGCAGGTGCTTGAGCAGGGCGGGGTCGGGACGGCCGGAGCGGGCGATCGCGCCGTCGGCGTCGAAGTCGGCGCGACCGCCGCTCACCCGGCGCGCGGCGGCGTCGAGCAGGGCGTTGCCGGGGCCGGTGTCGAAGGCCAGCGGCGGCTCCCCGCCCCGCAGGACGGTGACGTTGGCGATGCCGCCGAGGTTGAGAGCGGCGGTGGGTTCGGGGCGTCCGCCGAGCAGGAGGGCGTCGAGCAGGCTGGCCAGCGGCGCGCCCTGCCCGCCCGCGGCCACGTCGGCCGTGCGCAGGTCCGAGACCACGGGCAGGCCGGTGGCCTCGGCGATCCAGGCGGGCTGGCCCAGTTGGAGGGTGCCGTGCACCGTGGCGCCGTCGGCCCAGTGGAACAGGGTCTGGCCGTGCGAGGCGACCAGGTCGGCCCGTCCCCCGGCGAGCTCGTCCACCGCGCGCAGCGCCGCGTCGGCGAACGCCCGGCCGATGCGGGTGTCGAGCCGGCAGACGGTCTCCATGGTCGTGCGGGCCGGGGGGAGGGCGCCGCGGATCATCTCACGCAGGTCGCGCGGGTAGGGCGCGGTGCGGTGTCCCAACGGCGTCAGGCGGATGAGGGCCCCGTCCAGGGCGATGCGGGCGGCGGCGACGTCGATGCCGTCGGCCGAGGTTCCCGAGGACAGGCCGATGACGATCACGCGGCGCCCGTCCGGGAGCGGCGGGTCCGGGCGGGCGCGGGGGGTGTGGGCCCAGCCGCGGGTGCGAGGGGTCTGGGCCTCGCCGCAAGCGTGGGGGACGCGGTCCCGACCCCGGGCGCGGGGGGTGTGGGCCCGACCCCCGGTGCGAGTTCCCCGGGGCCAGCGGTGGACGCGGGCGGTCTGCTGGTGGCCCCGGGTACAGGAAGTAGGGACCCCGCCGCGGGCGCGGGCGGTCTGGTGGCGGCCGTGCGCGCGAGCGGTCCGAAGGCGGCTATGAAGGCGGGAAACCCAGGTCTGTCCGTGGGCGGAGGCGGGTCCCCCGGCCGGGTTCGGTGGACCTGACCCGCGGAAAACCCGTGGACACCACCCATACGACCAACCCTCCCGATCTCGGAACGCGTACCAGCGGTATACCGCCCGTCGCGGTGCGTCAATCGTTCCCGGCGACCGGTACGGCGGTGTCTCCTGGTGCCGGTGAGTTCTCACCGAACTCTTGCCCGCGGCCCCCGGGACCGACCCACGCGGGCAGGCTGCCGCCGGGGGGCGGAGGTGGCGGTCATCGCGGTCCGCGACGAGGGATCCGGCATCCCCGCCGGGAGGGGGCTGCGCCTTCACCGTGGTGCTGCCGTTGGGCTGACCCCGTGGAGCTACTCATCTGGGGACCGGCGGACGGGTCGGCTAGCGCACCACCCGGTAGCGGAGGTAGACCACCTTCGAGCCGAAGGCGCGGGTCTCGACGAGTTCGAGGTCCACCCGGCGCCCGTGGTGGGGAAAGAAGGGAGTGCCGCCGCCGACCAGCACCGGGTAGACCCTGATCCGGTACTCGTCGATCAGGCCCGACGCGGCCGCTTCGGCGGCGAGAGCCGCGCCGCCGATCGCGATGTCGCCCTCTCCCGGATCGGCCCGCAGGCGCTCGATCTCCTGGGCCAGGCCGCCGGATGCCAGCCGGGCGTTTCCCCGCACCTCCGACAGGGTGGTGGAGAACACCACCTTCGGGAGCGCCTTCCAGATCGCGGCGAATTCGAGCGTCGGGAAGTCGAGTGACGGGTTCTGGTCAGCGGTCTCCCAGTACAGCATGGTCTCGTAGAGCCGTCGTCCCAGCAGGTGGACGCCGACCTCTCGTACCTCGTCGGTGGCGAGGCGGAAGACCTCCTCGTCGGGCTCCCCCCAGTCGAAGGAGCCGTCCGGCCCGACGACGTAGCCGTCCAGCGACACGGCCAGCGAGTAGGTCACACTGCGCATCGGAAGTCCTCCTCGGTAACGGGTTCGACAGTATGACCACAGGACACCGCAGAACTCATCGCGATTCGCGGGATCCTCTGGGCCGAGTCACCTCACCGCTCCGGGATCTGGCGCAGGTCAGAGGCCGGGTCTTGGGGCTCGGGCACGGTGGTGCGAACCTTTCGCGCGGGGTGCTCGCGGAGCCCGCCTCACTCAGCTGCCAGGGAGACGGCGGCGATCCGCTCGGCGAGCTGCTCGCCCGCGGCCTCTGCCCCCGCGTCGCCCGCGACCCGGGCCCGGGCCCGGGAGACAGCCGACTCCGGGAGCTCGGCGGCGGTGCCGCTCCCGGCCAGGTCCTGGTAGAGGTCGGCGTAGGCCTCCTCGTGACCGCCCAAGCCGCTCTGGTCCTCAAAAACGCATGGAAACAGAACTCACTGAGAAAACATCACTGGTTTGCTATCGCAGACTCACCGGATGGGGCGGGCTCTACGGGCAACTGGGATGTGATGGCATATCATGGCACGGCATGAAACGCATCCCCGGATTGGAGCCTATGGGGTACCCCATCCAATACTGCTCAGGTTGGCTGGGCGGAACCTCGACGAAGAAGGGTTCTTTGCCATCGCGCAGGATGGTTTCTCCTGATTCCTGTTGGGCATCGATGTACCGCGCCTGGATCTCCCACTCACAGGACTGCCCCTGCGCATGCGCCTCCACCCGGAGGCCGCCTGGGTCCAACCCGGCCCCGAGGTCGATCCGCCCGTTTTCGAAAAAGGGCTTTCCCTTGTGGGGCCCCTCGTCGGTGCTGTACAGCACCGGTTCGTTATGGTTGAGATCGACGACAACACCCGGATAGGAATTAAAGCCCTGGGGAGGGAAGTCGATGACGGTGACAGCTGTTGGGTCTTCGCAGGAGATGTTCACGGGGGTCATGTCTACGATGCTCACCGGGGAGGTGCGTGTGGACATGAGGTTCATGGTGAACACGGCGCTGCCTTTCCTGCCCGTTCCCTTCTCCCAGGTGCCCCCAGAGGGAGGATCAGGTACATTCGCGGTGGCATAGGGAATTATTCGCCCTCCCAGGGACAGAAGGTAGTCCAAGAACTCCGAATCTGCCACGGTCTGGATCCTCTCGCCTTCTTCGGCTGTCAGGGGGCGGTCCAGGACGACCCTGAACAGACTGTTGGGCGTGGTGTCGTAGGTGATGGAGCTGGTGAACGGTGCGATTTCCTGATTGATGGTCCTCGCTGCCTCCCGTTGCTCGCGAAGTCGGGACTCGGTGGACCACAGATCGTAGGCATAGGTTCCCGCGAAACCACCCAGAACAGTGAGGAGAGTCAACACGACGTAAATCGCCCAGGCTCGTATGCGAACGCTCCTCGAAGCTCCCCTGCCTTCAGGGAAGTAGCGCTCTTGGATGACGGAGAAGACCGACGGTTGGTCAGCCCGCGGCTGCGTGTGGGACGACAGTCGCCTTCGTCGCCTTGACCGGTTCGAAATCCTCCGGCCGGCCAAGAGCGATGGCCGCCTTTTCGGCGGCCGCGAAACTCGGGAGGCGGAACCGGTCTTGTGGCCGACGAAGTGCTCCTTGTGCTCATGCTTGCTCATGAGACCCGAGCCTCCTGATGGTGGCTTCACGTGTGCGAAGGCACACGTGCAGTAAAGGTATCCGGCTTCACATGCCCGTGGCCGCCATTGGCCAGAACCGGACTTCCTCCGCAGAGTGCGGATCTGGGCCGCACAGTGCGGTTTTCTCAGCGAAGCACGAACCAGAAAACCGGATCAAGTGCACGAAAGAGACAGGAGTAGACATTGGGGAATCACCCGCACAGACGTGAGACCCCTGGCAGGACGGTTCTTTCGCGATGCACGCACACTCGGTTTTCGCGACGAAGTATCGGCGCGAGGTGTTCACCGACCGCCACCTGTCGCGGCTGGAGGAGGTCATGCGGGCGGTGTGCGCCGACTTCGCATCAGAGCTGGTGGAGTTCGACGGCGAGGCAGACCACGTCCATCCGCTGGTGAACTTCCCACCGAAGGTCGCGGTGTCCAATCTGGTCGACAGCCTTCAAGGAGTGTCCTCGCGTAGGTCGCGTCAGGAGCTTCCTGAGCTTGAGCACCACTACCGGCGGGCCGGGGTCGCACCAGCACCGATCAGCCCGGTGGACGAACACCACCGGTGGCGGACACACGGTGGAGAAGAACCGTTCAGGGAAGAGCGAACCGGCGGAGGGGATAACACCGGCGGCGGACGGGTAGCGGACCGCACGACGGGCCTGACCGGCGAGAACGCCGCGGGCCGGACGGGGGGACTATGCAGACCTTCCTGCCCCATCCCGGGTTCGCCGAGTGCGCGCGGGCGCTGGACGACCGCAGGCTGGGCAAGCAGCGGGTGGAGACCATGCAGGTGCTGCGGGCCCTGGTGTGGCCCGAGTACGGGTGGAAGCGCCACCCCGCCGTGGCGATGTGGCGCGGCTTCGTGCCCGCACTGGTGGGTTACGGAGTGGCGGTGTGCCGCGAGTGGCGCCGCCGCGGGTACGCCGACTCGGTGCTGCCCTCGCTGCTGGCCTTCACCGGGGGCCGCGTCCCCGAGGAGGAGGAACTGTGGGAGCGCGACATGCTCCCGCCGTGGCTGGGGGACGGGGCGCTGCACCTCTCGCACCGCTCGGCCCTGGTGTACAAGGACCCGGCGCACTACGAACCGCTGTTCCCCGGCACGCCCGGCGGCCTGCCCTACGTCTGGCCCCGGCCGGTCTTCCCCCGGTGGCCGCTGCGGCGCGGCACCTCCGCGGCGACGCCGGTCGAGGAGGCCGCGGAACTGCTGGAGGCGGTCGCGCTGTCGGACGGGCAGGCCGCCGCCCTGGAGCGCCTGGTCGACGGACGCAGCGCGTCGCTGCGGCTCACCGGCCCCGGCGACACCCTGCCCGGCCTGCTCGCCGGGCTGTGCACGCCCGGCGAGACGCTGTGGCTGGTGCCCGGACTGCCGCCGCCCAGGCCGCGGGGGAGCAGCGCCGACCCGGGCCCCTCGGAGGCGGTGGGGCGGACCAGCCGGTCGACCGCGCGGCAGCCCGGCCCCGAGGACGAGGCGGCGATGCGCGAGGAGGTCGGCGAACCTGAGTTCCGGTTTCGCCGGGTCCCTCCCGGAGACGGGACGGAGGTGCCCGTGCCGCCCTCGGCCGGGCTGGTCGTCCTCGACGGCGCCGAGCTGCCCGAGCCGCGTCCGGCCCCGCTGGTGCTGCGCCTGCTGCCCGCGGTGGACGCCTAGAACCGTTCCCGGGGGGCGGTGCTTGGAGCGGAGCGGTCCCGGGCAGGAGACTCCGACAGCGACGCGGTCACCCGCGTCACCGACAGCGCACACGAGAGGGCAGCACATGGATTCCGCGAGCGGACGAGCCGAGGGCGTAGCGAAGGCCGGGACCCCGCCGGGTCCGCGCGCACGCTCCGCCTCGTCCAGGCGGACGCCCGGCCCGGGCAAGGCGGAGCTGGAGGCGGCCCGGGACCGGCTGGTCCCGGACGTGGTGGCGGAGGACCTGCGCGTGCTCTTCTGCGGGATCAACCCCGGCCTGACCTCGGGCGCCGTCGGGCACCACTTCGCCAAGCCGGGCACGCGCTTCTGGCCCTCCCTGCACGGCTCCGGCTTCACCCCGCGCCAGTTCAGGCCGGACGAGGAGGACGAACTCCTGTCCCTGGGCCTGGGCATCACCAACGTCGTCGAGCGGACCACGGCCCAGGCGGACGAGCTGAGCCGGGAGGAGTACGTGGAGGGCGGGCGCAGGCTGCGGGAGAGGGTCCTGCGGTGGCGGCCCCGGTGGCTGGCCGTCCTGGGCGTGACCGCCTACCGGGAGGCCTTCGCCGACCGCCGCGCGACGGTGGGTCCCCAGGACGCGGAGATCGGCGGCACCCGGGTGTGGCTGCTGCCCAACCCCAGCGGCCGCAACGCGCACTGGCAGCTGGGTCCGCTCACCGAGGAGTTCGCGCGCCTGCGACGCGCCGCCGGGATACCGGACCGGTCCGGCACGACGGTCTGACCACGGCCGCCCCGACCTGGGCCGAGATGCCCCAACGGGACGGCGCACACCCGCCCGGCCCTGCGGGTCGCCGGTCCGCTGGAACGCCTCACCGCGCGAGAGCGCACACCTCCCGGCCTCCGGTGCCCCACTCCTCCGGGTCGCCGGTCCGCAGCGGCGCGCGACCCGCTCAGCGCAGGGACAGCCCGCGTTCGGCCAGGGCCTCGCGCAGGATCCGCACCGCCTTGGGACCGACGCCGTGCAGCGCGCCCAACTCGCCCTCGGTGAGCGCGGCGACCTGCTCCAGGGTGGTCAGCCCGGCCCCCGCGAGCGCCCGGGTCGCCGGTGCGCCGATGCTCCTGGGCAGGTCTCCCACCCCGCCCGGGGCCGCGGACGCGGCGGCCTCGACGGACGCGGCCAGCCGCTCGGGCGCGCGGGCCAGCCAGGCGCGCAGGACCAGGGCGTTGAGGTCCTTGCCGTTCACGTCGGCCAGCGGCACGCCGAAGCCGACGGACGTGCCCGTCCGCACCCACCGCTCCCCGGTCGGGTGCGCGGACACCGCGGCCTCGGCCTCGGCGTCCGGGAGGTGGAGCAGCACCCGGCCGTCCCCGGTCACCGAGGCGAAACCCTTACCGCGCACCGAGAACGCGACCATGCCGAAGCGGGTGCCCTCCTCGGCCTCCGGGAGGGCGAGCCCGGCCTTGCGCAGCTGGGACAGAGTGGTCATGGCGCCGATGCTAGACGTCCCCGCCGACATACGGCCGGTACGCGCCCGAACCGCGGGAGCCCCGTCCGCGCATGACATCTGTCATGCCCGGCCCGTGCGGATCGCAGGGGAAACCGGTGGCCCGAGGCACCCTGCGGCGATCACGCTCCGTACTAGCGTGAAAGCATGCACAGCAACGACGGCCGCTCTCCTCGGGCACCGCTCCCCCAGCCGGACCCGGCGTTCTCCCCGTACTTCACGATCGCCGTCAGCCTGGCCCTCATCACCTGGCGCACCGGCGGGATCGAGGTCGCGGTCGTCGTCCGCGCACTGAACAACACGTTGCTCTTCCTCATCGACATCGCCCCGCACAGCGGCATCGGCGCCTCCGTCACGGACCGGGCGGCGGGTGCGGGGGCGCCCGCCCTGCTCGTGCCCGTCGTCAGCGCCGTCGCGGTCACGGCGGTGGTGTGGTGGCGCACACGCGGAACGGGACCGGCTCTGCCCCCCTCCGGCCCACAGCCGGTGCGGATCTGACGCGACAATGACGCCCATGAGCAACCCGCCGCTGGTCGGCGCGCGCAGGTTCGAGACCTACGTGCGCTGGTCCACCTACATAGCCGTCTCGCTTCCGGCCGGGACCCTCCTCAGGAGCGCGATCGAGGCCGACCGGCCCGCCGGAGCGCCCCTCACCGCGCTGGTCACGGCGGGTGTGCTGTGCCTCGCCCTGGTCGTCGGGAACGTCCTCGTCAACAAGTGGAGCATCGACACCGTCGTCGGGCGCGCGCGGCGGTTCCCCGTCAGCGGTGTCGTCGCGTGGGCGCTGGTCCTCGCGGCCTTCGTCACCGTGACCCTGATGATCCCCCTGCCCGCGATGGGCATGACCGTCGCGGCGGCGATCGGTTCGGTCGCCGCGAGCTTCGCGCCCGTCCTCGACGCCCGCCGGGCGCTGCTGCTCCACGCGGCGGTGCTGGTGCTGGCCGTCCCCCTCGTGGGCGTCGCGGACCTCGTGCTCCTGCTGGTCGGAGCGGTGATGATCAGCGCCGTCCTGTGGCTGTGCTGGTCGAGCGCGTGGATGCTGCGGGTGCTGCGCGAACTCCAGGCGGCCCACGAGGACCGCGCCGCGCTCGCGCTGGCCAACGAACGCCTGCGCATCTCCCGCGACCTGCACGACGTGTTCGGCCGCACCCTGGCCACGATCGCGGTCAAGAGCTCGCTGGCCTCCGAACTCGTCCGCCGCGGCCACGGCGAACGGGCCGCGACGGAGATCACCGCGGTCCGCAGGCTGGCCGAGGAGGCGGGCACCGAGGTCCGCCGCGTCGTACGCGGCGAGCTGCGCACGACCTGGGACGACGAGCTGTCGGGCGCCCGGTCGCTGCTCAGGTCCGCCGGTATCCGCTGCACGGTGACCGGCGACCCCGTGCCCCAGCAGTGCGCCGAGGCGCTGGCCTGGGTGGTGCGCGAGGGCGTCACCAACCTGCTGCGCCATGCGTCGGCCACCCGGGTCACCGTCGCGATCGCGAGCGAGGACGCGGAGGTGCACCTGACCATCGCCAACGACGGCGCCGGTCCCCCGCGCTCCGCGCGGGACGGCGAGGGCACGGGGCTGCGCGCGATGTCCGAGCGCCTGCACGCGCTCGGCGGACACGTCACGGCGCGCCGTGACGGAGACTGGTTCCTGCTCGACGCCGCGCTCCCGCTTCCGAAGGACACCTCCGCATGACCCGCATCCTCGTCGCCGACGACGAACACCTCATCCGCGACGCCATCGCCGGACTGCTCGACCTGGAGGAGGACTTCGAGGTCGTCGCCCAGGCGGCCTCGGGCGACGAGGCGCTGGCCATGGCCCTCAAACTCCGCCCCGACGTGGCCCTGCTCGACCTGCAGCTGCCCGGCCCCGACGGCATCGAGATCGCCCGCAGGCTCGCCGCCGAGCTGCCCGCGTGCCGGTGCGTCATCGTCACCTCGCACGGCCGCCCCGGCTACCTGAAGTCAGCGCTCGCGGCGGGTGTGAGCGGTTTCCTGCCCAAGACCGTGTCCTCGCGCACCTTCGCCGAGGTCGTACGCAAGGTCGCGGCCGGGGGCCGCTACGTCGACCCCGAACTCGCGGCCGAGGCGATCAGCGCGGGCGACTCCCCGCTCAGCCCCCGCGAGGCCGACGTGCTGGCCCTGGCCCGCGACGGCGCGCCCGTGGAGGAGATCGCCCGGCGCGTCTCGCTCTCGCGCGGGACCGTGCGCAACTACCTCGCGGCAGCCGTCGCCAAGCTCGACGCCGCCAACCGGCACGAGGCCGCGCGCATCGCCGCCGAACACGGCTGGATCTGAGCGGGGCGGGACCCGTTCGGGGCGACCTTCCAGAGGGCAGGGGAAACGGTTCGGCCACCGCGGCCACCGCGGCTACCCCCAGTGGTGCCGCGGCCCGCGTCCGGGCTCCGGCGGGGCCAGAGCCCGGCACCCGTCGACCCCGCGCTCGCTAAACCCGTGCCCGCTAACCCTGCGCCGCGGCCAGGAGGACGTCCACCAGCCGGTCCGCGGCGTCCGGCCGCCCGTGCTCACGGGCCCGCTCCGCAATCTGCGCGCGGCGCCGCGGGTCGGCCAGCAGCGGCTCCACCGCCGCCTGGAGCCCCTGGGCGCTGACCTGGTCCAGCAGGGCCACCGCCGCGCCCGACTCCTGGAGGTGGCGGGCGTTGTGGCGCTGCTCGTCGCCCGCGGACGAGGCCAGCGGAACGAACACGGCGGCCTTGCCCAGCGCGGTCAGCTCCGCGATCGTCCCCGCACCGCTGCGGGAGACCACCACGTCGGCCAGCGCCAGCACGTCGGGGAGTTCGGGGCCCACGAAGTCCGTCAGGTGGTACCGCTCGGCGAGGCCGGGCGGGAGCTGCGTCGCGCTCTGGCGCGCCCCCTCCAGGTTCGCCGGCCCGCACTGGTGCACGACGTTGGCGCGCGCGAGCAGCCAGGGCAGGATGTCGCGGATCATGCCGTTGATCTGCGCGGCCCCCTGCGCCCCGCCCGTGACGTAGACGGTGGGCAGCGAGGAGTCGTACCCGGTGAACCCGAGCTCCTTGGGCGCCCTGTCGGCCTGCCCGGTCAGCACCTCGGGGCGCACCGGGTTGCCGGTGATGACCGCGTTGGCGCGCGCGGAGTCGGGCAGCAGCTCGGTCGTGGACGGGGAGGAGACCGCGACACGGGCCGCCACGCGGGCGAGGACCTTGTTGGCCAGGCCCAGCCGGACCGTCTGCTCGTGCACCACGAGGGGGCGGCGGCACATCTTCGCGGCCAGGCCCACGGGCACCGCCACGTAGCCGCCGGTGGCCAGCACCACGTCGGGGGCGAAGTCCGAGACCAGCGCGCGGGCCTGCGCGACGCCCCGGGGGACGTTGCTCATGTCCTTGATGTTGGCTCTCGAAGCGAGCTTGAGGGGGTTCTTCGAGCGCCGGATCTTGCCGGTCGCGACCGGCTCGAAGGCGATCCCGTTGGCTGCCGCGACCCGGGACTCCAGGCTGTCCGCCGTGCCCACCCACAGCACGCGCAGGGCGATCCCGGCCGCCGCCAACCGGTCGCGCAGCGCGCGGACGGCGGTGAGGGCCGGGTAGGTGTGCCCGCCCGTCCCTCCTCCGGTCACGATCAGGCGCATGTCCCGTGCAGGGGGGTTGCCGCTGTTCACCAGTTCCTCCCGGAGGATGCCCCGGAACGGGGCAGCAAGAAGCTACCGACAAAGAAAAGGGCCACACGCGAGCGGCGCGGCGCTCGTCCTGTGCCCAACAGCACCGTAGCCGTCGCCGGACCCGCCCCGGAACGTCCCCCGCTCCAACCGGAGTGGGGACTGCCACACCGGCCCCTCGCAAAGGTGGACCGGATCACCAGAACGCCGCTGTGGGTTCCTCACCGCGCCGACGTCCTGTCCGCCGAACGGAAACAGCACCGGTAAGAGGGGGAGCGGAGAGCACGTCCGGCCGTGGAACCCGCGTTCCCCGGAATATCAGGAGCGCCACCGTGCCGCACGGGGAGGGTGAGGACGGGAAAGCCTCACGGGTGGGCAGTGGTTCGGCGGAACACGCGACGGGGGCGCGTGTCCGGTCGCCCCCGAGTCCGCGCCCCCGCCGCACACGAGACCCAGAAAAGGGTTTGCGCGAGGTAATTTCACGCCCCACGGAGAACACCCCCACCAGTACGTTCATCCGAGAAAGAGACAGGAGCACCCGCTTCCAACCGAACAAACAAGAACCACACAAGCCGCCTTCAGAAACATTTAACATTCCCCTGGCATACCTTCACCAGAAAATGCACGTGCAAAATATCGAGCACCAATACAAAGGAGCCGAAAGAAGTTTCAACAATCCCAGCAGGGCACACATATATGCAAGAGCGATAAACGGGGGCACTTCCCAACAAGGATCCGCCGGTGAGACTCTGCGTTCTGGGTTCCATCCATCTGAGCAGCGACGGACGCCACGTCACCCCGACCACCGGCAAGGAAAGCGCACTCCTTGCCGCCCTGGCACTGACGAGCCCGGCACGGCTGCCCCTCCGGGAGTTGGCCGACCGGCTCTGGAACGGCTCTCCCCCGGAGGGCTACCGCGGCACACTGCACACCTACGTCACGCGCCTGCGGGGCAAGATCGAGGCGGCGGGGCTGGACCGCGGCATCCTGACCCACACCGCCGAGGGCTACCTGCTGCGCCTCCCCGCCCAGGCGCTGGACTGGGAGCGCTTCCGGAGCCTGCGCTCACGCGCCCGCGCCCTGCACCAGGCGGGCCAGTCGGCCGAGGCGCGCGCGGCCCTGGAGGAGGCGCTGGCGCTGTGGAAGGGGCCTCCGCTGTCCGGTGTGGGCGGACGCTGGGTCGAGCAGTTGCGTGTGGCCATGGAACGCTCCCACCAGGACGCACTGGCGGTGTGGGCCTCGCTGGCCATCGCCGAGGGCGACCACGCGGAGGCGGTGGAGGTCCTGGGTTCGGCGCTGGTCGCCTATCCCGTCAACGAGCCCCTGCACGGCCACCTCCTGCACGGGCTGCACGCCCTGGGCCGGACCGCCGACGCGCTCGCGGCCTACCAGCGGCTGCGGGAGAGGCTGTCGGAAGAGCTGGGCGTGGACCCCTCCCCGGCGCTGCGGCGACGGTTCGAACTGCTGCTGCGGGCCACCGCCGGTCCGAACGGGGACGGTGAACCGGAGACCCCGCCGCCCGCGGCCGGGAGGCCCCGCACGATCGTCGACAACCTGGCACGCGAGCCCCGGCACTTCCGGGGACGCACCACGCAGACGCGCCTGCTCTGCTCGCGACTGCGGGAGACGGAGTCCGGCTTCGCGCACCTGTGGGTCGTCTGCGGGATGGCGGGGGTGGGCAAGAGCCAGTTGAGCCTGCACGTGGCCCACCGCGTCAAGGACCTCTACCCCGACGCGCGGTTGTCGGTGGACCTGCGCGGGCACGACGAGCGGGCCGCTCCGCTGAGCGCGGAGGAGGCCCTCACCGAACTCATGCGCCTGCTGCGCGTGCCGGTGCCGCCCACCGTGCTGAGCCTGGCCGAACGCGTCGCGCTGTGGCGCGAGCACACGCGGTCGATGCGCCTGTTACTCCTCCTCGAAGACGCCGCCAGCGCCGAACAGGTCCTTCCGCTGCTCCCCAGCGGGACCCGGTGCGCGGTCGTGATCACCAGCCGTTTCCACCTGCCGGAGATCGACGGCGCTGACCACCTGCCGCTCGGGCTTCCCTCCGACGACGAGTGCGCCGAGATGTTCACCGCCGCCCTCGATCGGCCGTGGGGCGAGGAGGGGGCCGACACCCTCGCCGAGATCATCGACCGGTGCGACAGGCTGCCGATAGCCGTGGGGCTGATGGCGAACCTGGCACAGATCCATCCGTCGTGGTCGCCGCGCGACCTGCTGCACCGGCTGGCCCCGCCCTCC
>ANAW01000209.1:0-7991 GCA_000340945.1 Nocardiopsis synnemataformans DSM 44143
CACAGATCCATCCGTCGTGGTCGCCGCGCGACCTGCTGCACCGGCTGCCCTCGCCCTCCTTCCCGGGGCTGAACGCCTTCCGGGTGGGGGGACGAGACCTCTCACGCATCTTCGACGTGTCCGTGGACGCCATGGACCCGAGGGCCCGGGAAGCCTTCCTGCTGTTCGGCCTGCACCCCACCCGCGGTATGGACGGGCGGGTGGCGGCGGCGCTGGTCGGTCCCGACGAGCACGCCTCACGACAGGTCCTCGTGGACCTGGTGAGCGCCCACCTGCTGAACGAGCCGGAGCCCGACCGCTTCGAAATGCACGCCCTACTCCAGGTTCACGCCCGCCACCGCGCGCGCGACGGCCTGTCTTCAGAGCGTGCCAACGCCGCCAAGCAGAGGATGTACGCGGCGTACCTGTCGCTGACGAGCCGGGCCGACCAGGCCCTGCACCCGCACCGGCCCGGGCGTGACGGCCACGAACCGACCCCGGCCGGGGAGCCGTGGCCGGAGGAGAGGGCCATGGCGTGGTTTCGGCGCGAGTTGGCGACCGTGCTCACCGTGGTGGCGGAAGCGGACCGGCACGGCGCGGGCCGCACCGCCCTACAACTGGCGCGGGTGGTGTGCGACCACATGGACGCGCACGGTCCCTGGCCTGAGGCGGTCACCCTGCACACCGCCATGGTGGAGTGGGCGCGCGATCACGGGGAGGACCGCGAGCGGGCCAGGGCCCACTTCGACCTGGCACGCGCCCTTCTGCGCGTGGGAGAGCTGGACCGCGCCGGGGAGCACAATCGTGCGGCCCACGAGCGGTGGTCCGAGACCGGGGATCCTTTGGGACAGGCGTGGGCCGTGGCCCAGCGGGCGATGATCTCCTTTGTCGCCAACGACTACGCAGGGAGTCGGGTCCGCGTCGAGCGGGCGCTGGAGACGTTCGAGGCGAGTGGACACCGCCCCGGAATAGTGTTCTGCCTGCGCGTGCGCGGGCTGTGCCATCTCGCGGTGAGCGCCGCGCACGAGGGGATCGCCGATCTCAGCGACGCCGCCGCGGTACTGGAACGCTCACGGGACCCGCAGTTGCTCATGGAGGTGCGAATCAACCTGGCTGGCGCCTTCCAACAGCTGGGTTACCACCGCCAGGCCTGGGCGCTGTGCGAGATGGTCCTGACCACGGCTCGCCAGCGCGGCGACAGGCGCAAGGAGGCGTTCGCACTGACGAACATGGGCGAACTGTCCCTCCACCGGGGACAGCCGGAGCAGGCTGCTTCGTGCCTTCAGGAAGCGTTGGGGGTTTTGGAGTCCTTCCGTGACCCATGGATGATGGGTACGGCTCTGACGAACCTGGGGACCGCCCAAGCCGCCACGGGGCACCCAAGCCAGGCCCGAGCCCACTTCCGACGCGGCCTGGCCATGGGTGGTTTCCTCAGCCCCTTCGCGGCCGTCGATGCCCTGCTGGGGCTGGCTCGCTTGGAGAGCGCGGACAGCAACAGCGAACACGTGGTCACCTACTTGCGGCAAGCGGCTTCGGCCGCCGAGCAACACGGCCTGCGCAAGGAGCGGGCGGAGATCCTGCGCGCTCTGGGACAGCACCTGAGCTCGCACGGCGAAGTGGCCGAGGGGCGAGCGTGCCTGAGCCGGTCGGAGGCGATCTTCATCGAGCTCGGTTCTCCCGAGGCACAGGTCGTGCGGTCCCTGTTGGACACGTTACCGAACCGGTAAAAACACGCTTCTACCTGGCCCAAAACACGGGACTCAATCGCTACACTTGAGCCACATGACACTGCATTGAAGTCATGTGTCCACGCACGCAACTTTTGCGATAAAAGACGGGACGCCCCAGCTACATCCGGGGCGTCCCTCTTGCATCGCACCACACCAGCCCCTGGGACTGCTGCCTAGGCATGCAGGGGCCGACGCGAAAGATGACGATGCAGAAAACAAGCGTAGTCCTCCTGAGTTCCCTCCTCGCCTTGACCCCGTACGCCTGGGCCTATATCTGGGAAGTCCCGCTTACCCAGATGATGGTGCTTGGCTGACCTTTAGGCCAGCTTGAGTGGTAGGGCCTGACGCCGTTGGCGTTGGGCCCTTTTCCTTTTTCTGGACCGCGTTTCCGCTGACCACACACCCACGTCTTTCGAGGTACCGAGCATGCGCACGTGCAAATGCACGGCTACAATCAGGGCCCGAGTACACGACGGTTTCGGGGGGCCACTTGTCAGGGAAAATAAATCAACGCCAAAAAGAAAAACCTGAACTCAGCCTGCACCTTGTACCTCTTGCGCACCATTTGCCCCAGGTGTTTTAGGAGACCACGTGGACTCCCCCGGTCACACCTCCCCGACCACCGACGCGGGCGCGCGGGCCAACGCCGTGCGCGGCGACATCAGCGGAACGGCCGTCCAGGTCGGCTCGCTCCACGGGGACGTGAACCTGCACCTCGCACCCGCGGCCGACCGCGTCCCCCGCCAGCTCCCGGCCCCACCCGCCGTCTTCGTCGACCGACCCCACCCCATGCGTGCGCTGGAGGCGGCCGTGTCGCGCGCGCACGCCCGGGGCCGCCACGCGCTGGTGGTGATCACGGGCTCCGCGGGAGTGGGCAAGTCCGCCCTGGCGGCGGAGTTCCTGCGCGCGCACCCGGAGCTGGGCGGCGGCGGGCAGCTGTTCGTGGACCTGCACGGCTTCTCCCCCGGGCCGCCCGCCGACCCCCACGACGTGCTGGACGTACTGCTCCGCGCCGTGGGCGTGCAGATCGGGACGGCACCGGCGGACCTCGCCACACGCGCGGCCTGGTGGAGGTCGGCCACCGCGCACGCGCCCGTGGCGCTGTTGTTGGACGACGCCCTCTCCGCGGCCCAGGTCCGCACCCTGCTGCCCGGGGGCGAGCGCGGCACGGTCGTGGTCACCACGCGTCTGCGTCTGGCCGGGCTGCGCCTGGACGGCGGACAGTTCGTCGACCTGCCGCCGATGACGGGGGCCGAGGGGGTGGCCCTGCTCTCCGAACTCAGCGGTCACTCCCCCACCGGCGAGGCCGACCGGGAGGCCATGCACGGCGTCGTCTCCCTGTGCTCGGCGCTGCCGGTGGCCGTGTGCACGGTGGCGGTCGACCACGGCACCCGCAGCCGGACCTGGCGGGACACCGAGCGGCGCCTGCGCTCCGCTCCCCGTCGGCTCGACCACCTGGACACCGCGAGCAGGGAAATGGGTATGGACGTGTCCGTGCGCAGCGCCTTCGACCTGTCCTACGCCTCCCTCCCGGACTTTCCCGCCCTGCTCTACCGGCGCCTGGCCTGGCATCCGGGCCCCGACGCGACCGGTGAGCTGGCCGCCCGCCTCACCGGCCGCCCGGTGGCCGAGTGCGAGGCGGGGCTGGGGGCCCTGACCCGCCACCACCTGCTGACCGAGCACAGCGGCGAGCGCTTCTCCTTCCACGACCTGCTGCGCCTGCACGCCGCGGAGAAGGCCGAGGCCGAGGAGGAATCCGGCACCCGCCGCCGTTCGCTGACGCGGCTGGTGTCCGGGTTCGCCGACCTGGCGGTGTCGGCTGACGCCGTGCTGCGGCCCTACGCGGGCAACCGGGCGGTACCGGGCTCCTCCTTCGCCGACGCCGCGCAGGCCACGGCCTGGCTCGACCGGGAGCGCGACAACCTCGCCGCCCTGGCCGAACTGGCGCCGGAGCTGGGAGCGCACGAGCACGCGCCGCGCCTGCTGGACGGTCTGTGGTCGCTGTTCCTGCACCACGGCCAGGCCCGGCTGTGGCTGCGTGCCGCCGCGCCCGTGCTCGGGGCGCACTCGGCCGACCTGGCGGAGACGACGGTCGCGCGGCTGCTGAACAACCGCGCACTGGTGCACAGCCACCTCGCCGGTGTCGAGGAGGCGATGGCCGACCTGGACGCCGCCGAACGGGTCTGGCGGCGCCACCAGGACCTGGAACGCCTGGCCCAGACCCAGCAGCGGCGCGGCATCGTGGCCTTCCAGAATCACCTCCCCGGGCAGGCCGCCGACCACCTCGCCCGGGCGGTGGCGACGGACGAGCGCACCGGGGTCACCCACAACCTGGCCATCAGCCTGTTCATGCTCGGCCGGGCCCGCCACGCCCTCGGCGACCTCCCCCCGGCCCGCCTCGCCCTGGAGCGCGCACTCCCCCTTCTGGACGGGGACGCCTACAACCAGGCCCGGACCCGGATCGTCCTGGGCACCGTCCTCGCCGCCATGGGGGAGTTCGCGTCCGCGGCGGGAGAACTTGAGCGGGCGCTGGAGGTGATGCGCGAGCGCGGCTCGGCCTCCGGCCAGGGCAAGGCCCTGGAGGCGCTCGGAGAACTCGCCGAACGCCGCGGGGAACCTGGCCGGGCCCGCGAGGCCTACGAGGGGGCGGTGGCGCTGCTGCTGCCCACGGACCCGGCCAGACTGCGTGTGGGGGAACGCCTGGAGGCGTTGGGATGACCCCGTCACCGGGGCGCGGCGCGCACGTACACCTCGTGGACGAGCGGACGCCCCGGGGCGGGGCCGCGTCCCGGGACGGATCCGCCGTCTCCGCCGCTGTCGGCCCCTGAAGGGGCCGACGGGTTCCGTGCGGGCCTGAGCACGGTGTCGGGCAGCGCCGCCAGGTGGCGACCGCTGACCAGCCACGCGTACACGAGGGCCGCGGACGCGACTGTCCCCCACCGGTCCGCGCCGCGCTCCGCGCGTCCGGCGGAGGTGCCCGGCGTGACGAGGACGAGCCCCCACGGGGTGTCCAGGACGCCTCGGCCGTCGGAGCCGTGCGTCCCGGCCACCAGGCACCCTGGATAGGCGCGCAGCAGTGCGCGCCCCGCCTCCCGCGGTGAGGGGGTCGCGTGCCCGCAGCAGCACAGGAGGATGTCGGCGACGCCCGCCCAGGGCCGCTCGGTCGGGCTGCACGGGTCGGCGACGAGTGGGGTGTCCGGCACCGCAGGCAGGTGCCCCCCGGACGGGTCGGAGATGTCCGGCACCGCCAGGTGGCATTTCCGAAGCGGGTCAGGGGTGTCCGGCAGCGCGGGAAGACGCTCCCAGAATGGCTCGGCGGTGAACGCGTACTCCACCGGCGCGACGGCCACCGCGTGCCGGGCCCGCGCCGGGAAGATCTCCCCGGTCACGCCGCCCACCCGCGCATGTCCCAACCCAGCGGACGCAGCGGGCGCGCGGCAGGCAGGATGTCGGGTTCGTCCAGCCCCAGGACCTCGTAGAGCACCGTGCGCGTGCGCTGGGCGAAGCGGCCGGGGTGGGAGGTGATCCGCGCGGCCACGGCGCGCAGCGCCTCCCGCTCGGCCGCTTCCACCGGGTGCAGGGCCCGGCCCATGAGCAGGGAGTCCCCGCGCACGGCGGGAAGGGTGCGCAGGATCTGCCCCATGGGCGAGGCCGTGTCCACGTCCGCCCGCCCGCCGTCGGCCACCAGCACGGGGCGCCCGGTCAGGGTGGCGTAGACGGTGGTGGAACCGTGGTCCCCCACCACCACGTCGGCGGCCGCCAGGGCGCTGGCCCATTCGGCCTCGACCGGCACCACCTCCAGTCCCTGGGCGATGAGCGGGCCCAGCCACTGGTGCACCTGCCAGTCGCCGTGGGCCGCCCACACGTTCGGGTGCACCAGCAGACCGACCCGGCAGGACACGGACACCGCCTCCACGACCAGGCGTTCGAGCAGGGACCGCCCGGCCCCCAGCAGCGACGAGCGCCCCCACGTGGAGGCCGCCACCACCCACACGTCGTCGGGGCCCAGCCCGAGCTGGGAACGGCACCACGGGCGCCGCTCCAACGAGGCCAGGATCCGATCCGCGGCGGCGTCCCCCACGACACGGGCGCCGCCGACCGCCTCGGGGCACGCGGAGGCCAGGCGCAGGGCCTCGTCGTCGTGGGCGAGCGCGACCCGCTCCGCGACCAGGCGGCCGTCCCGGACCAGGCCCTCGCGCCCCAGACCGTAGGTGGTGCGGACGAGCGAGCCCTGTCGTCCGAGGTGGGCGGGGGTGAGCTTGTTGAACCCGACGCCGTGCGCGAACAGCACCACGGGCGCGTGGACCCGGTCCAGGGCCCGGCTGGTGCTGGCCGCCAGGGCGAGGTCGAAGCGGGTGTTGACCGCCTGCTGCCAAGGCACCACCACGACTCCGGCCCGCGCCAGCCAGGCGGCGAGCCCGGTACCGAACACCTGGTCGGGCGCGACCGTGAAGACCACCTGTACGCGCGGGTCGGAGGCCACGGTCGCCACCGGGTCCACCAGCCGTTGCGCGTCGGCGACCGTGCACGCCACGGCCAGCACCCGGCGGCACCCGTCCCAGGTGGTCCACCGCCCCGCGTCCATCCCGATCGGGGCGCGGGCCCATTCCGAGTTCCCCATCCGAAGCTCCCTCCCAGCAGATTCCGCACGGATGCGGCCGTCACCGTGAGGATGGGAGATCGGACTCGACACGCCTCTGGACGCCCCGCTGGACGGCCTCGGACGCGGCGCTGGACCACGAGCGCGGCCGGGGTCACTCGCGCTGGTGCCTCCGGCTGAGGTAGTTCTGCGCCAGCACCACCACGACCAGGAACGCCCCGCTGACCACCTGCTGGTAGGCGGAGGTCAGGCCGCCGATGGCGTTGATGATGTTCTGGATGACGTTGAGCAGCAGCACGCCCACGAGCGATCCGGAGACGAAGCCGTAGCCTCCGGCGAGCAGGGTTCCGCCGATGACCACGGCGGAGATGGCGTCCAGCTCGATCCCGATGCCGAAGATGGTCACGCCCGACCCCAGCCAGAACGCGTTGAGCGTGCCCGCCAGCCCGGCGGTCAGGCCCGACAGCGTGTAGACCGCGGTCTTGGTGCGCGCCACCGGCACTCCCATCAGCGCGGCCGCGTCCTCGTTGCCGCCCACCGCGTAGACGTTCTGGCCCGCGCGGGTCCGGCGCAGCACCACCCCGCCGACCGCGAACAGCACGACGACCAGCAGCACCGGGTAGCCGATCCCGGCGATCCGCCCCTGCACGAGCGGGGTCAGCGCCAGCCCGTCGGGCACCAGGTAGGTCCGCGCGCCCTCGTCCGAGACGGCGAGCATCAGCCCCCACGCGCCCAGCATCGTCGCCAGCGTGACGATGAACGGCGCCAGGCGCGCCCGTGCGACCAGCACCCCGTTGAGCAGGCCGATCAGTCCGCACACCGCCAGGGGCAGCGCCAGGGCCGCCAGGGTGCCGAACTGCGCGGCCCACGCCGCCAGCACACCGGCCAGCGCGAACACGGTGCCCACCGACAGGTCGATGCCTCCGGTGACGATCACGAAGGTCATGCCCAGGGCGATGATCGCCGGGAAGGCCGCGCCGACCGCGATGTGGTTGAGGTTGCCCACGGCCAGGAAGCCGTCCAGGCCCAGGGCGGCGCCCGCGAGCACCACCAGCAGGACCACGAGCGCGCCGTGGCGCTGGGCGGACTCCGCCACCGCTCCGCCCCGGCCGGCAGCACCGCCCCGGCCGCTGGCCCCGGACCGGCCGTCCGCTGGTCCGGGGCGCCGCGTACGGCGCGTCCGCCGCGCGGCGGGGCTCCTCGCTCCCCCGCCCGCGCCCGTGCCGCCGTCCGAGCCCCTGGCGTCCGGGCCGGTGCCCTGCACACCCGTACCGTTCACGGCCGTCACCTCCTCCCCCGCTCCCGGGCCACGTACACGGCCGCGATGATCACCGCCGTCTGCGCGATCTGCGTCCACGAGGGCGGCAGGTCGTGCTTGATCAGTGTCGAGACGAGCAGCTGCATCAGCACCGCGCCCGCGACGGTCCCGGCCACGCGTACCCGGCCGCCCGACAGGGGCGTGCCGCCCACGACCACCGCCGTGATGGCGGACAGCTCGATGAGCTGGCCGATGGAGTTGGGGTCGCTGGCCTGCAACCGCGCCGTGGCCAGCACACCGGCCACGGCCGCGAACAGGCCGCACAGCACGTAGACCGCCAGCAGCGTGCCGCGCACCGGCAGGCCCGACAGCTCGCTCGCCCGCCGGTTGCCGCCGATGGCCACGATGCGGCGGGCGGACGCGG
>ANAW01000209.1:7996-44528 GCA_000340945.1 Nocardiopsis synnemataformans DSM 44143
GGTGCGCCGCACCGTGAAGGCGACCGCCGCCACCAGCACGGCCGCGACCCACACCAGGTAGGGCACGCCCAGCAGGTCGCCGGAGCCCAGCGCGCGGATGCCGGGGTTGCGGATGCCGTCCAGCTGCGGCAGCAGCACCAGCGACAGTCCGCGCGCGCCGATCATCAGCGCCAGTGTGGCGACGATGGCCTGCACCCCGGCCAGGGCGACCAGCGCGCCGTTGACCGCGCCGACGGCCGCGCCCGCCGCCAGCGCCGCGAGGACGGCCACCACCGGGCCGTAGCCGAGGTACAGCGAGATCACCGCCGCCGCGACGGCCATCACCGAGCCCACCGACAGGTCGATGCCGCCGGTGGCGATGACCAGCGCCATCCCCAGCGCGATGATCAGCACCGGCGTGACCTGCACGGCCTGGGTGCGGAAGTTCTCCACCGACAGGAAGTGCGGGGTGAAGGCGACGTTGAACAGCACGACGGCGGCCACGCCCACGTAGACGCCGTACTCCTGGAGCCACGCGACGACGCGGGTGCGGTCGGGTGGCGCGGAGCGCGCGTCGAGGACCGTCATGACCCCTCCCCCTCGGTCGGTCCGTCCTGCTCCGCCCGCTCCGTCTCCGCCGCGGCCTCCGTACGCCCGCTCCCCCGTGCCTCCCCTGCCTGCCCGGCCTCGGCGATGGCCGCCATGAGCGCGCCCTCGCTGACGTCCTCGCCGGTCAGCTCGCCGACCACGGCGCCGTCCTTGAGCACCACCACGCGGTCGGCCCCCTCGATCAGCTCCTCCAGGTCCGAGGAGATGAGCATGACGCCCAGGCCCTCGGCGGCCAGTTCGTCCACGAGCCGCTGCACCTCGGCCTTGGCGCCGACGTCGATGCCGCGCGTGGGCTCGTCCAGCAGCAGCACCCGGGGGTTGAGCGCGAGCCAGCGCGCGAGCAGCACCTTCTGCTGGTTGCCGCCCGACAGCTCGGCCACCTTCTGCCGGGTTCCGGCCGACCTGATGCGCAGCCGCTTGACGAAGACGTCCACGACGCGGTCGACGCGCCGCTCCGACACCAGCCCGAACCGGGTCAGGCGCGGCATCGCGGCCAGCGCGATGTTCTCGCGCACCGACAGCTCGGGGATGATGCCCTCGGCCTTGCGGTCCTCGGGCAGCATGCTGACACCGGCCCGGATCGCGGCGGCCGCCGAGCGCCGCCGCAGCGGCACCCCGGCCACGGTGACGCGCCCCGTGTGCAGCGGCAGCGTTCCGGCGATGGCGCGCGCGGTCTCGGTGCGGCCCGAGCCGAGCAGCCCGCCCAGCCCCAGCACCTCGCCGGGGTGGATGCTCAGCGACACGTCGTGCAGGTGCCGCCGGTCCCCGAGGCCCTCGGCGACCAGCACCGGTTCGCGGGCCCGCTCCCCGTGCTCGCCCGCGAAGGTGGTGGCGCCCTGCCTGCGCTGACCCCGCTCCACCTCGCGGCCCAGCATCAGCGAGACCAGCCGCAGCCGCTCCAGGGAGGCCATGGGGCCGGTGTGCACCACGCGGCCGTCGCGCAGCACGGTCACCCGGTCGCAGACGCGGTACAGCTCGTCGAGGCGGTGGCTGACGTAGACGAGGGTGATGCCGCGTTCGCGCAGGCGGCCGATGACCGAGAACAGCGTCTCGACCTCGCGGGGCTCCAGCGAGGACGTGGGCTCGTCCATGATCACCACCCGCGCGTCGGCCACGACGGCGCGCGCCAGCGCCACCATCTGGCGGGCGCCCATCGACAGCTCCCGCAGGGGGCGGCCGACATCGACCTCCACCCCGTAGCCGCGCAGGATCCGCTCCGCCTCGCCGTGCATGCGGGCGAAGTCGATCAGCCCGAGGCGGCGCGGTTCGCGGCCCAGGAACAGGTTGCGCGCCACGCTCAGCAGCGGGATGAGGTTGACCTCCTGGTAGATGGTCGAGATCCCGGCCCGCTGCGCGCGCAGCGGGGTCTCGAAGCGCACCGGGCGGCCCCGGTGGCGCACCTCGCCGCCGTCGGGGGCGTGCACGCCGGTGAGCACCTTGATCAGCGTGGACTTGCCCGCGCCGTTCTCGCCGACCAGCGCG
The DNA here is from genome assembly GCA_000340945.1 of Nocardiopsis synnemataformans DSM 44143. GTDB lineage: Bacteria > Actinomycetota > Actinomycetes > Streptosporangiales > Streptosporangiaceae > Nocardiopsis > Nocardiopsis synnemataformans. Next base: position 10,067 of record ANAW01000209.1, read on the forward strand.
TGCACCTCGCCGGGCCACAGGTCGAAGTCGACCCCGTCCAGGGCCAGGACGCCGGGGAAGCGCTTGGTCAGCCCGCGCGTGCGCAGGACGGGCTCCCCCTCCGGGGCGGAGGGGTCGTGCGCCGAGGCGGTCATCGCCTGCCCCTCCTCTCCCGCCGCGCCGCCCGTGCCGGAGCGCGCCCGCCCGGGAGGGCCCCGCTGCCCGCGGCGCGGTCGGCTCCCCGCGGCGGCGCCGGGGACGGGACCACCGGCGGGGCGGTCCCGCGCGCCGCACCGCCCCCGCCCGCGTTCGGGGCGCTAGTAGGCATTGGACAGCTCCGACTCGGCGTTGGACTCGTCGTACTCCCGGTCGGAGATGATCAGCTCGACCGCGACCTCCTCGCCGGAGCCGAACGCCTCGGCGGCGTCGAAGGCCAGCGGGCCGAAGCGCGGGTTGGACTCGATCACGGCGTAGATCCAGCCGTCGACGATGTTCTGCACCGCCTCCCGGGTGCCGTCGACCGTCACGATCGCGACCTCGCCGGGTTCCCTGCCCGCGCCGCGCAGCGCGGTGACGGCGCCGATGCCCATCTCGTCGTTCTCGGCGTAGATCCCGTCGATGTCGGGCTCGGACTGGATGAGCTGCTCGGTGACCGACTGGCCGCCCTCGCGGGTGAACTCGCCGGTCTGCTCGAACACGATCTCGATGTCCGGCGCCTCGGCCTCGACGCGCTCCGTGAAGCCCTCGGTCCGCTGGGTCGTGACGTTGTTCCCCGCGGTGCCGAGCAGGATGGCGACCCTGCCCTCGCCGCCGAGGGCCTCGATCATCTGGTCGGCGGCGCGGCGGCCCTGCTCGACGAAGTCCGAGCCGATGAAGGTGACGTAGTCCTCGCAGGGGTTGCCGTTGATCTGGCGGTCGATGGTGATGATGGGGATCTGCTCGCGTTGGGCCTCGGCGAGCACCGGTTCCCAGCCGTCGGAGTTGAGCGGGGCGATGACGAGCAGTTCGGCGCCCTGGGAGATCAGGCCCTGCACGTCGCTGATCTGTTGGGCGAAGTCGGACTGGGCGTTGGCGGTGAGCAGTTCGACGCCGCGCTCCTCGGCCTCGGCCTCGATGGAGGCCGTCTCGGTGATGCGGAACGGGTTGGACTCGGCCTCGGACTGGGAGAAGCCCACCGTCGTGTCGGCGAGGTCGAACTCCTCGCCGCCGTACTGGCCGATCGTGCAGGTCTCCTCGCTCCCTGCGGCCTCGTCGAGCACCTGCGCCTGGGCCGAGGGGTCGCCGGAGGGTTGTCCCGCCCCGGCCGCCTCGTCCTCGCCGCGCGCGCAGGAGGTCGCCGCCAGGGTCAGCGCGGCGCAGGTGAGCGCGGTGACGGCCAGCGCCGGTCGGCGCGGGGGGTTCCCGGCCCGGTCGAAGAGTCGTGTTGCCATGTCCAGCCTCCACCTGAGGGAAAGTGCTCGCGCCGATCGCGGTCGAGCGGTGTTGGTCGTTCGTCGAGTGGTCATGAGTGGTCGGAGCCGTGCGGGGATCGGAGGGTGTACGGGGATCCAGGGCCCCCGGCCCCTGACGCCGGGGTTCGGGAACGGACGGGGCGGCCCGGTGTCGGCGGTGCGCGGGGCGCCGCCGACACCGGTTCCCGGGCGTGGTCGGTCAGTGGCCTGTCAGGGATCGGGAAGTGCTGTGTGAGCCCTGCGTGAGCCCTGTGTGGAAGCTGTGGAAGCGCTGTGTGGGCGCTCTGTCAGCCGCCGGTCAGCCGCGGGGGCGGACGGCGGCGCTCACGGCGCCGCCCAGGGGGCCTCGACCGCCCAGCTGGCGTCCTCGAAGAACAGGTCGGAGGTCTCGTAGGGCTCGGGGCCGCCCATCCCGGCCAGCCACAGCTCGGAGTCGTAGTGGCGCAGGTACTGGTCGGGGAAGTTGTAGGAGCGCAGCGACACCCCGGTCCCGGACAGCCCGGGCACCGCGCACCAGGTGGCGTCCTCGTGGAAGAGCTCCGAGCCGTCGGAGGCCTCGCGGTACACGCGGGACTCGCGGTGGCGCAGGTACTCGCCCGGATAGTTGCGCGACTCCAGCGAGTAGCAGGCGTCGTCGGCCAGGCCCGGGACGATCCGCCACGTGGCGTCCTGTTTGAGCAGGTCGGAGCTGTCACCGTCGACGGGCTCGGTGAAGCCCAGCGCGTCCTGGTGGCGGACGTAGCGGTCGGTGTGGCCGGGGGTGGTGACCCGCAGCGACCGGTACTCGTTCTCGGGCAGGTCGTGGGTCCCGCCGATCGGGCGGCCCGCGATCAGGTCCTCGTGCGCGGCCCTGACCTGGTCGGGGTCGACCTTCAGCTCCTGGCGGTCGTAGGTCCACAGGCCGTTGAGCTCGTTCTCGACGTCGGTGATCTCGGTGTAGATGGAGGCCGAGACCCCGTTGGTGCGCTCCAGCCGCTGCACGCCCGCCATCAGGCCGACGTAGCGGTGGGTCAGCGCCTCGCTGTCGGAGACCATCGCGTAGCCGAACCCGTCGCCGGGGCTCCACTCGTGTCCCGGGACCCGCAGGCCCAGGCCGCCGAACTCGCCGAGCACCGAGATCCGCTCGTCGGTGGCCGGGGCAGGATCGCCGGGGCCCACGTAGATGTGGGAGTCGATGACGTCGCCGTTGCCGGTGTCGTGCCAGCCGGAGGCACCGGTGACCAGCCGCGAGGGGTCCATGGCGGCGACCTCGTCGGTGATGCGGGCGCCGTCGTACTGGCCCCAGCCCTCGTTGAAGGGGATCCACTGGGTGATGGAGGGGAAGCTGCGGTGCTGGTCGACCATCTCGCGCAGTTCGGTCTCGAACTGCTCCCGCGCGGCCTGGTCCGGGGCGTGCGCCATGGAGGGCATGTCCTGCCAGACGATCACGCCCATGCGGTCGGCCCAGTGGTACCAGCGGTCGGGTTCGACCTTGACGTGCTTGCGGATGGTGTTGTAGCCGAGGTCCAGGTGCGCCTGGATGTCGAACCTGAGCGCCTCGTCGGTGGGCGCGGTGGAGATGCCGTCGGGCCAGTAGCCCTGGTCGAGGGTGCCCACCTGGAAGACGTACTCGCCGTTGAGCACCGGGCGCAGCACCCCGTCGACCTCCTCGGTGCCGATGGAGCGCATGCCCGCGTAGCTCTCGACCCGGTCGACCACCTCTCCGCCGCGCTCCAGGACGACCTCGACGTCGTAGAGGAAGGGGTCGTCGGGGGACCACAGCCGGGGGTCGGGGACGGGGACGGCGATCTCGGACCCGGGCGCGCCGCTGGCGGTGCCGACCACGGTGCCGCCGTCCAGGACGGTGACCCTGGCGGTGGCGCCTTCGGCGCGTTCGGCGTGCACGACGGCGTCGAGCGTCTCGCCGGGCAGGTCCGGGGTGAGGTCGACCCGGGTGGTGTGCGCGGGCGCGACCGGCTCCAGCCAAACGGTCTGCCAGATGCCGCTGTAGGAGGTGTAGAAGATGCCGCCGGGGTCGTCGCGCTGCTTGCCGACGGGCTGGTCGCCGCCGTCGGTGGGGTCGTGCACGCCCACGACGACCTCGTTGTCGCCCTCGCGCAGGGCGTCGGTGACGTCGAGGGAGAAGCGGTCGTAGCCGCCGGTGTGGCCGCCGACCCCGGTTCCGTTGACCCAGACCTCGGCCCGCCAGTCGACGGCGTCGAAGTTGAGGACGACCCGGCGCCCGTCCCAGGACTCGGGGACGGTGAAGGTGCGGCGGTACCACATGCGGTCGTGGTCCTCGGCGACGCCCGAGAGCGCGGACTCCACGGGGTAGGGGACGAGGATCTCGCGGTCCAGCGTCTGTCCGAAGGGCGGAGCCTCGCCCTCCCGCGCGGGGGCCCACTCCCACAGTCCGTTGAGGTTGAGCCAGTCCTCCCGCACCATCTGCGGGCGCGGGTACTCGGGCAGGGCGTTGTCCGGCGAGACCTCGTCGGTCCAGGGGGTGGTCATCGGCGGCTCCAGGGGAGCCCAGTCCTCGGCCGCCGCGGGGCTCACGGAGGTGAAGGGCAGGAGCAGGAGCGAGGCCAGGGCGGCGCGCAGGACCGCGGCGGCACGGGGGCGGCCGGGGCGGCGGTGCGCGGCGCGGCGGTCGCCGGGGGGCGGGGGTTCGGCGGGGGCGGGGGGAGTCGGTCCGGCGGGGGGCTCGGAGGAACGGCGTCTCATGGGGGCCTCCGGAGGGGGGAGATCCGATCCGCACGCGGCCACGGGACGTGGCGGCCCGGGGAAAGAGGCCGTGCGCGGCGCTGGCTCGTCTTTTACAACGCGAGAAAACCGGTTTCCCCATGATGAGAGCACAGTCACATCGGCCTGTCCAGACCCGGAAACCCGTCTGGAAAAAACCTGACCAGAACGGCCTTGAAGTACACGAACGGGAGATCTCCTGGACAGGAGTGTTGTACGGGGAGCCGCCGCGTGCTGTATAACGATAGAAAAATCGCCGGAAAAAGCACGGGTTCACGCGTAGGCAGACGGACGCACACGGTCGTGCACGCGTGCACCATGTGCGGAGGAGGCGCTGTGGCCATCAGCCTGAAGGACGTCGCGGAACACGCGGGCGTGTCGGTCAAGACGGTGTCCAACGTGGTCAACGGCTACCGCCACGTCACACCCGCCACCCGCCAGCGCGTGCAGCAGGTCATCGACGAGCTCGGCTACCGGCCCAACCTGACCGCGCGGCACCTGCGCAAGGGCCGCACCGGCATCATCGCGCTGGCCCTGCCCGAACTGGGCAACCCCTACTTCGCCGAACTCGCCGACGCCGTGATCAACTACGCCGCCGGGCTCGACCGCATCGTCCTGCTCGACCACACCTACGGCCGCCGGGACCAGGAGGTGCTGTTCGCGCAGGGCTTCCGGGCGCGGCTGATCGACGGGCTGATCCTGAGCCCGATCGAGCTGGAGAACGAGGACCTGCTCGCGCGCGGGCACGACGCCCCCCTGGTGCTGCTGGGCGAGCGCGAGTACGAGGCGCCCTACGACCACATCGCCATCGACAACGTGGCCGCCGCCCGCACCGCCACCCAGCACCTGCTCGACCTGGGCCGCCGCCGCATCGCCTTCATCGGCGCCCGCCACGGCCGCTCGCGCCAGCCCGCCCACCTGCGCCTGCGCGGTTGGCGCGAGACGGTCACCGCGGCGGGGGCGGCGGCCGACGACGCCCTGGTGGCCACCACCGACGGCTACACGCGCCGGGACGGCGCCCAGGCGATGGCCCGCCTCCTGGACTCGGGGACCGCGCCCGACGCCGTCTTCTGCTACAACGACCTCATCGCGATCGGCGCCATGCGCACGCTCACCGAGCGCGGCCTGCGGGTGCCCGAGGACGTCGCGGTCGTGGGCTTCGACGACATAGAGGACGGCCGTTACTGCACGGCGACCCTCACCACCATCGCGCCGCACAAGCAGGCCATCGCGCGGGCCGCGGTGGACGCGCTGCTGGCCCGGCTGGAGGGCGGCGCGGAGGGCGGATCCGAGTCGCGCCGCGTGCGCCCGGGGTTCGCGCTGGTGCCCAGGGAGAGTACGCTCGGGCGGCCGTGACGCGACGACGACGGGAGCCCGCCGTGACCCACGACCCCTGGACGGTCGACTTCTGGTTCGACCCGGCCTGCCCGCTGAGCTGGACCACCGCGCGGTGGCTGCGCGGGGTCGCCGAGGAGCGCCCGGTCACGGTCCGGTGGCGGGTCATGAGCCTGTCGGTGCTCAACGAGGGCAGGGACGAGGACCCCGAGGGCGACACGGAGGGCTACCTGTGGATCCCCGCCCGCGTGTGCGCGGCGGTGCAGGACGGCCACGGGCACGAGGCGCTCGGCCGGTTCCACGAGGCGCTGTGGACCGGGGAGGGCGGCGCGGAGGGCGAGTGGATCAGCGACCTCGCCGACGCCCTGCGCCGGGCAGGGCTGCCCGAGGACTTGTCCGACGCCGGTTCCTCCGAGGAGCACGACCCCTTCCTGCGCGCCTCCCACCACGACGCCGTGCGCCGGGTCCACGGCGAGGTCGGAACGCCGATCCTGGCCCTGACCGGCGCCGACGGCTCGTCGCGGGCGTTCTTCGGCCCCGTCGTCGCCGAACTGCCGGACCCGGCCGGGGCCCTGCGCCTGTGGGAGGCGGTCGTGCTCCTCACCGGCGTCCCCCAGTTCCGCGAGATCAAGGCCTGAGGCGCGCGGCCACCGGCTCCGACGCGGCGCGGCGGGCCGCTCGGACCGCCGGGCCGGGCGACCCGCCGGGGTGCGGGGGCGTGGAGCGCGGGCGCGCGTCCGCGGGCCCGCGCGAGTGCGGGGGCGCGGCCCCGCGGTGGCGCTGGGGCGCGGGTCAGGCCCCGATGCCGGTGAGCGCGACCATGAGCGGGACGAGCGCGATGATCAGCGCGGCGCCGATGACGTCGAAGCAGATCCCGGAGCGGATCATCCGGGTGATCGGCACGCAGCCCGAGCCGTAGACGATGGCGTTCTGCGGCGGGGAGACGGGGAGCATGAACCCGAAGGACGCCGCGAACGTCGCCGCGAGCGCGGGCACGAACGGGTCGACCCCCGCCGCCACGGCCAGGGGGATGACGATCGGGACGACCACGGCCGCCGAGGAGGTGTTGCTGGTGGTCTCGGAGATGACGACGGCCAGGACCACGCCGAACGCGGTGATGGCCAGGGAGCTGGTGATCCCCAGGCCCGAGGAGGCCGCCTGGCCGATCGTGGCCGCGAGCCCGGTGGAGGAGAGCAGGGCGCCGAAGATGATGCCGGTGCCGAAGAGCAGGATGGTGCCCCAGTCGATCCGCGCGGCGTCGCCCCAGCTCAGGGTCATCTCGCGCCGCTTCCAGCTGACGGGCAGCACGAAGAGCAGGCAGGCGCCCAGGACCGCGACGATGCCGTCGTTGAGGCGGTCGTCGACCAGCGCGTAGAGGGCGGCGTCGGTGCCGGTGAACAGTCCGACGAAGGCCGGGGTGAGCCACAGGGCGACGGTGGTCCCGAAGGCGAGCACCGTGTTCTTCTCGGCCCGGCTCATCGGCCCCTGGGCGGCGCGCTGCTCGCGGATGTACTCGGTCACGCCCTCGATGCGGCGGATCTCGGGGCGGTTGATCAGCAGCAGCACCACGGCCAGCACGGCGAACATGCCCGCGACCAGGGGCAGGGCCGTCAGGACCCACTGCGTGAACGGGATGCGCTCGCCGGTGGCCTCCTCGATGAGGGCGCGGCCGATGAGGTTGGGCGGGGCCCCGACCGGGGTGAGCAGGCCGCCGACGCTCGCGCCGTAGGCGAGCATGAGCATCAGGGCGGCGCCCACCCGCAGCCGTCTCGGGTCGAAGCCGGGGCGCACCACCCCGCGGTCCTGCATCAGGCGGGCGATGACCGCGAGGATTCCCAGCGCCGTGGGCATGAGCATGGCCACCGTGGCGGTGTTGGAGATGAAGCTGGACACCACGCAGGTGATGGCGCCGAAGGCCAGGATGATCCGGGTGGTCGAGGAGCCCACGCCGGGCAGGGCGAGCACGAAGAAGGCCAGGCGCCGCGCCACACCGTGCTTGAGCATGGCCTGCGCGAGGACGAACACGCCGATGAAGGTGAACACGGTCGTGGACCCGAAGGGCGCGAGGACATCGTCGGGGGGCGCCACCCCCAGCAGGACGATCGCGGCGACCCCCATCAGCCCGCCGATCGGGATGGGCACGCTCTCGCAGATCCACAGGGCGATCACCCCGAGCAGGACCGCGGCGAGCAGCTGCTGCTGCCGGTCCATCCCCAGCGGGAGCAGGGCGAAGACGATCGCGAGCGCGGGGGCCAGGACCCATCCCAGCGTGGCCCGGCCCCGTTCGAAGCGCTCCTCGGCGGGCGAGAGCCTCTGGCGTGCCAGGTCCTCCTGCGACCGTCCGCCCAGGAGGGCTGCCTCCACGTCGGTCCGTCCCGCACGGCCGGGCGGCGGGGAGGCGGGGGGTGGTGCGGGTGTGGTCTCCGATGACATGCGGTCTCCTTCGGTCGGTGCGGAGACCACTCTCAACGTGTGACTGCGATCACGTCCAAGACGTAGTTTCTCTCAGACCCATAGACTGCGCCTATGAATCGGTGTGTGAGCTGACATGGACGCGCGGCAGCTGGCCTACTTCCTGGCCATCGTGGACCACGGCGGCTTCGGCAGGGCCGCCGAGCAGCTGCACGTCGCCCAGCCCTCGTTGTCGCAGGCCATCGGGGGCCTGGAGCGGGAGCTGGGCGTGGACCTGTTCCACCGGGTGGGCCGGGGCGTCGTGCTGACCGACACCGGCACCCGGCTGATCGAACCGGCCCGCCAGGTGGTCCGGGACCTGGAGGCGGTGCGCGACACCGCGCGCTCGGCCCGCGGGCTGCGGCGAGGGCGGGTGGACCTGGTCTCGACGCCCTCGCCGGGGATCGAGCCGCTCACGACGCTGATGGCCTCCTTCGCGCGGGAGTACCCGCTGATGACGGTCAACGTGGCGGGGGCGTTCACCCCCGAGGAGGTGGTCCAGCACGTGCGCTCGGGGGCGGCCGAGATCGGCCTGCTGGGCTCGGCGGGCCACCCGCGCACCGCGGACCTGCGGGTGCTGCCCATCGAGGAACAGCCCCTGGTGCTGCTGTCCCCGCCCGAGGCGGAGGGGCCCGGATCTGGGCGGGACGCGCCCGACCGGGACAGGTCCGAGTGGAGCGGATCCGGGCGGGACGGGGCCGGGCGGGACGGGGCCGGGCGGGACGGGGCCGGGACCAGGAGCACCGGACCCAGTGGCGCCGGGACCGACGCCGACCGGATCAACCGCGCGGACCTGGACGGGCTGCGGCTGATCGCCTCCCAGCGCGGCAGCCTCATGCGCCAGATCGTGGACGACATCCTGGCGGGCGGGGCCGACGTGCACCTGGCCGCCGAGGTCGACCACCGCACCTCGATCCTGCCCCTGGTGCTGTCCGGGCTCGGCCACGCCGTCATGCCCTCCTCCTGGAAGCCCATCGCCACGCGCATGGGCGCCCGGGTCCGCCTCATCGAACCGGTCTCCCACCTGCGCGTCATCATCGTCAGCCGCGCCTCCCGGCTGACGCCCGCCGCGCAGGCCTTCCTCGGCACCGCCGAGCTCTACGCGAGGACGCGTCCGGGACCGGCCCAAGAGGGCGGTCCCCAGCAGGCATAGGCGCCGCCTATGGGTCACATCGCCGATCCGTCTTGGACGCGGCCGGGTGCGGCGCGCTTGACTTCCGGGGAACCCGACCGACGGAGGAGACATGACCCAGACCCGCCACTTCCGCATCGCCTCCATCCCCGGTGACGGCGTCGGGAGCGAGGTGGTCGACGCGGGCCGCCAGGTGCTCGACGCCCTGGCCTCGGCCTCGCACGGCACCCTCGGCTTCACCTGGCAGGAGTTCCCGTGGGGCTCGGACTTCTACGCCCGCACCGGCAAGATGATCGACGACGACGGCCCCGAGCGGGTCAGGGAGTTCGACGCGATCTACTTCGGGGCCGTAGGCTGGCCCACCGTCCCCGACCACGTCAGCCTGTGGGGCCTGCGGCTGCGCCTGTGCCAGGGCTTCGACCAGTGGGCCAACGTCCGGCCCGTCCACTTCCTGCCCGGCGTCACCAGTCCCCTGCGCAAGGCCGACACCACCGAACTGGACTGGGTCGTGGTCCGCGAGAACTCCGAGGGCGAGTACGGCGGGTTCGGCGGCCGCAACTTCTCCGCCCGGGGCCGGGGCGGTGAGGTGGCCGTGCAGTCGGCGGTCTTCACCGAGACCGGGTGCGAGCGGATCATCCGCTTCGCCTTCGACCTGGCCCGCACCCGCAGCCGGCGCAAGGTGTCGTCGGTGACCAAGAGCAACGCCCAGCAGTACGGCATGGTGCTGTGGGACGAGGTGTTCGCGCGCGTGGCCGCCGACTACCCCGACGTGGAGACCGAGAGCGTGCTGGTCGACGCCATGTCCGCCAAGTTCGTCCTGCGCCCGGAGGACCTGTCGGTGGTGGTGGCCTCCAACCTCAACGCCGACATCCTCTCCGACCTGGGCAGCGCGCTCGCCGGGAGCCTGGGCCTGGCCGCCAGCGCCAACCTCAACCCCGAGCGCCGCTACCCCAGCATGTTCGAGCCGGTCCACGGGTCGGCCCCCGACATCGCCGGAAAGGGCGTGTGCAACCCGATCGGCGCCATCGGCAGCGCCGCGCTCATGCTGGAGCACTTCGGTCTGGACGAGGAGGCCGCGCGGGTCCAGCGGGCCATCCGGGCGACGTGCGCGCAGGGCGTGCTGACCGCGGACGTGGGCGGCAGCGCCTCCACCAAGGACGTCACCTCCGCGCTGATCGACAACCTCGCCGACTGAGCGCAACACCCCGGAACGCGGTGGTCCCGGCCGGGGCCACCGCGCCCGGAGCAGGCGTCGGGGGAACGGCTCCCGGTCCCTCAGCCGATCTGCTCGGCCAGGGAGACGATGACGCCCCCGGGGCCGCGCACGTAGCAGAGCAGGTAGGCGTCCTCGTACCGCGCCAACTCGCCGACGAGTTCGGCGCCGTGGGCGCGCAGGCGGGCGAGGACGTCCTCCACGTCGTCGACGGCGAACATGACGCTGCGCAGGCCCAGCGCGTTCACCACCGCGTTCCCCGGCTCGGGGCTGATCGCCGTCGGCGTGTGGTACCTCGTCAGTTCGAGCTTGCCGTGGCCGTCGGGGGTCCGCATCATCGCGATGTCGGCCCGGACGCCGTCGAGCCCGGCCACGCGGTCCACCCAGGCTCCCTCGACCGGCGCGCGGCCCTCCACCTCCATGCCGAGTTCGGTGAAGAACGCGATGGCGGCCTCAAGGTCGTCGACGACGACGCCGACGTGGTCCATCCTCTGGATCGTCATGCCCCCGAGCATAGGGACTGGAGAGTCCCGCCTCCCGGACCCGTGCCCTCTGACGCCGACCGTCGGCGCCGCTCAGGTCACACCGGTGGCCCCGCCCCGGTGGAGGGCCGGGGCGGGGCGGTGGGATGCTGGGGGCGACCGGACCAGGAGGGACAGGATGGACGAGGACGAGTTCACACGGTTCTGGGCGCAGCGCCGACTGTGCATGCTGGCCTCGCCGCGCCCGGACGGGTCCATCCACCAGGTCCCCGTGGGGGCGACCTACGACGCCGACGCGCGCCTGGTGCGGGTGATCTCCTCGGGCAGCAGCTACAAGGCGCGCAACCTCGCGGCGCACCCCGGCGCCAGGGTGTCGGTGTCGCAGGTGGAGGGGCGTTCCTGGTGCACGCTGGAGGGCTCCGCGACGGTCTCCGACGACCCCGACCGGGTGGCGGAGGCGGTGCGCCGCTACGGCGAGCGCTACAAGGCGCCGCGGGAGAACCCGGGCCGGGTGGTCATCGAGATCGCCGTCGAGCGGTTCCTGGGCAACGTGCGTCCAAGCTGAGGGGCGGCGGGGACATGGCCCGCCTCTCGTACCAAGTCACTCGAAACAGACACCCGCGGACCGCATCGGATTCCTGAGCCGGGAGCACCGAGCCCGCCGGAACCGGTGTCAGCGCGGTCCGGCGCTACCAGCGTCGGCGCACCGTGCCCTTGGGCCCGGCCACCAGGCTCGCGGCCGGGACGTCGTCGGCCACGACCGCCCCGGCCGCGACGACGGCGTCGCGGCCGATGCTGACGCCGGGCAGGATGGTCGCACCGGCGCCGATCCACACGTTCTCCGCCACGTCGATGGGCGCGCCGCTGAGGAACCGGCGCCGCTCGCCGGGGTCCACCGGGTGGCCCACCGTGATGAAGGTGGCCTTCGGGCCCACCATCACGCCCCTGCCCAACCGGATTCCGGCGTAGTCGAGGAACGTGCAGCCCTGGTTGACGAAGACCCGCTCCGCCAGGTCCAGGCGAAGGCCGTGGTCGGTGTAGAAGGGCGGGTAGATCGTCACCCCCGCCGGGAGGGGGCGGCCCAGGATCTGCTCGAACAGTGCCGCCCTCCCCTCCTCGTCGTCGAAGGGGAGGACGTTGAGGCGGGAGGTCAGCTCCGTGGCCCGCAGCACCCTCTCGCTCATCGCCCTGAACTCCGCGCCCAGAACGCGTTCGCCCCTGGCCTGGAGCTCCGGGTCGTGGATCAGCATGAAACGGTCGTTGCTCATCCGGTGATTGTCGCGCAGCGTCCCCCGGGGTCGGGAACCCCTGCTCCGGAGCGCTGCCGGGCTCCGAGGGGCGGGCTACTTACCGACCGTGTCGGCGACCCAGTCGCCGTACCTCGCCGCCTCGGTGAAGACCCACGGGCCCACGCAGGCCACGCTCTCGTCGTAGTCGCCGTCGCGGCTGGTCAGGCCGACCAACTCCCAGTCGCCCTCCCCGCCGCGGATCATGGGGCTGCCGGAGTCGGTGGAGCAGACCTGCGCCTCGTCGGTGGGGTGTTCGGAGCACAGCTCGCCGTCGAGTTCCGCGCAGCGGTCGTCGGGCACGATCTCGGTGTCGAGCTGCTGCAGGATCTCCGGCTTGGGCTCCTGGCCGAGCTCGTCGACTACGCCCCAGCCGAGGGCGCGCACCGCCGCGCCCGGTTCCGGCGGGTCCTCGGCGATGCGGACGGGGGTCTGCTCGACCGGGGAGTCCAGCCTCAGCAGGGAGATGTCCTTGCGCACCAGGAGGAAGGAGTGGGGGTAGTCGGGGTCGTCGCTGACGTCCTCAGCCTCGTAGTCCGGGTGCTGGACCACCTCCACGACCTCGCGTTCGCTGCCGCCCTCCTCCCGGTTGTTGCTGCCCACCCGCACGGAGATGTTCTCCGTCCCGATCAGGTCGGGGTCGGAGCAGTGGGCGGCGGTGAGCACCCACTGCTCGTCGATCAGCGAACCCCCGCAGTAGTGCACGCCCTGGTCGTTGAACAGGGCGGTCGCGAACGGGTACTCCTCGGTGGCGTCGATCCCGCCGATGACAGCGGACGCGGGAGAGGCCAGCACCGTCGGGCCGAGCAGCGACGCGGCTCCCACCGCCCCCGCGACCGCCGCCACTCGACCCCGGCCTCGCCCGTTCCGGTTCCCCTGGATGCCGACCATGTCCGACCCGTCCCTTCGGTTGCGCGTGTGACCACGCCGTTGCATGCCGTCACACACGACCCTAGGGAGCCGGTCCCGTCGGGACATCGACCGCGAGGACCAACCCGTCCCCCTACGAAAGTCGTCCCCCGCCGAGCTTCCCAGGGCCGAACGGAGGGGCTTCCCCAAGGACGCCGACCTGTGAGCGCGCACGGCCCCACCGAACCCGCGGTGACGGAGGCCTCAAGGGTCCGGCGGGTGCGACGGCCCGCGCGCCTGGGACCGACCCGCCGGTCCCCGAACCGGAGATCCGGCGGACGCGGCGTCACGGCCCAGGGCGTGTCGAATTTGCCCCTGACACCGATGTCAGGTCCTAACGTGGCCGGACACCCCCGCGCTCACCGGCGTGAGGGTTCTGTCTGATCGCGACGAGGAAGAGGGACCAGCGATGTCGACCCTGGGGATCATCGGAAGCGGGAACATCGGAACCGCGGTCGCGCGTCTGGCGGTGGCGGCGGAGATCGACGTGGTGATCGCCAACTCGCGCGGGCCGCGGAGCCTGGCCGGTCTGGTCGAGGAGCTGGGGCCGCGCGCCACCGCCGCCACCGTGGAGCAGGCCGCCCGCGCCGGGGAGGCGACCCTGCTCAGCATCCCGCTGACCGCCTACGGCACCCTGCCCGACGGGCTGCTGCGCGGGCGGACCGTGCTGGACACCGGCAACTACTACCCCTTCCGCGACGGCCGGATCGCCGAACTCGACTCCGAGGAGGTGACCACGACCGAACTCGCCCAGCGGCTCCTGCCCGGTGCCCTGCTGGTCAAGGCCTTCAACAACATCATGGCCCACCACATCCCCCAGCTCGCCCGGCCCGCCGGAGCCGCCGACCGCAGCGCCCTGCCCGTCGCCGGTGAGGACTCCGGTGCCAAGGAGCGGGCCGCGGAGCTGATCGACCGCCTCGGCTTCGACACCGTCGACGCCGGGACCCCGGCCCAGAGCTGGCGCTTCGAGCCCGAGTCCGGCGCCTACACCCGGATCTACCTCGCCGACCCCGACGTGGCGGCCGAGCGGATGACGCAGGCCCCCGCCGCCCCGGTGTCGGCCGACAAGCTGCGCGCCGCGCTGGAGGGGAGCCGACGGGTGAAGGTGGCCGAGCGCGCCTTCTGACAGCTCACGCCGGAAGGCCTCCGCCGCGGAACCGGCGGAGGCCCCCATCGGCCTCGCCCCCCACACGCGCCCCTCGGACTCACATGTACAGCGCCCGGCTCAGGCGGACACCGTACTCCGCGCCGGGGTTGGTCGTGGCGTCCCCGATCCTCTCCTGGATCGCTGCGACCGCCAGATCCCGCCGCTTCGGCAGTCGCGCCGCGTCGGCTGCCTCCGGTGCGGCCGGCATCTCCTGTCGGGTGAGGTCGGTGCAGTAGCTGGGCGCGCCCGGCTGCTGCCGCCATGACTGCGCGAGCGTTCCGGCATCGAACGCGTCGAACCCGGTGTCCTCGACGAGTGCCATCCCCACACCGCGCTCCCTGTCGCTGTCGGCCGCGACCGGGATGGCGATACGCCCCGGGCTTCCCGCGGGCGTGCCCTTGTCCGCCAAGGAAGCGGAACCGATCGCGTTCCATGCCTTGACCACGGGTCGGCCCAGCTGTTCGGCCACCCACAGGCTTTCGACCTGGCCTGCCTCGATGGCCGTGATCCTGTCGTCACGCATCGGATAGTAGTTCGACGTGTCGATGACGACCGTCTCCCGCGGTACCCCGGCGATCAGCGGCGCGACCCGCGGAAGGCGGTTCATGGGAATCGACAGGATCACGACGTCCACGTCCACCACGGCTTCCGCCGCTGGGACCGCCCGCCCTCCCGAGGCCAGCACGTCGGCCTCGATCGTGTGCGGGCCGCGTGAGTTGGCCACCTTCACGTCGTGTCCCGCTGCGCTCAACCGCTGGGTCAAGGTCCTGCCGATGTACCCGACGCCCAAGATGCCGATCTTCACGGTGGATCTCCCTCGTACTGGTGGGTGTTGTCAGGCGGAGCCGGTCCGCGCGCACACCAGGAGACCCCGATCCGGTGGTCCCTGGTGGACGCGCCGCTACACTAGGACCTGACATCGGTGTCAGGGGCAAATCGGGACGGAGGCCGCCCGTGCGGATCGGGGAACTGGCCGAGCAGACCGGAGCCAGCGTGCGCTCCCTGCGCTACTACGAGAAGCAGGGCATGCTCTCCAGCGAGCGCAGCGCGAGCGGACAGCGCCACTATGGCGAGGACGCCGTGGGCCGCGTCGTGCTGATCAGGCAGTTCTTCGCGGTCGGGATGAACAGCAAGACCATCGCCGCGCTCCTGCCCTACATCAAGGACAACGGGGAGCGCTGCCCGCCGCGGGTCCTGCGCCAGCTCATCGCCGAACTCGACCGCATCGACACACAGGCGGACGAGCTCGCCCGCGCACGCCAGACCCTGAACGGGATGGTCAAGGACACCCAGGAAGCCATGCGCGGCGGCCGGACCCGCGCCTGAGGATCCGCGCTCGCGGGAACACCCGGGCGGCCCGCCCGGTCAGGGGCCGGTCACGGACGGGCCCCACGAAGGCCCTCCGCGGTGACGTCGAAGACCTGTCCGTCGCGGGGGATGACGATGTTCGGCTGTTCGGCATGCGTGACGTCGTCGCCGAGGTGGGTGGCGATGAGGTCCAGGTCCGGCCGTTGGGCCGCCACCGCCTCCACGTCGTTCAGGCCCATGTGCCCCACCCTGCCCTCCTCCGGGAACGAGGTGTCGAGCACCAGCACCGCACTGTCGGCGGCGAGCCGGTCGACGGACGGACAGCGGACGGTGTCTCCGGTGTAGCCCAGACGGGCACCCGACCGGTCGGTGACGAGGTAGCCCAGCGTCGGGACCGCGTGCTCCATGGGGAGGGCGCGGACGGTGTAGCCGCCCTCGGAGCACTCGCCCCCCTCGACCGGGTCGAACTCGACGTAGCGGGGGCGGACCTTGTCCCTGAGCCCGTCCCAGACTCCCGGATAGCCGAGTTCGAAGAGCTGGTCCACCCGGTCGGAGAAGCCGCTGGGGCCGATCAGGACCAGGTCGCGGTCCCGGGTCTGCTGGAGCCCCTGTTCCAGGAGGAGGAAGACGATGTCGAAGAAGTGGTCGGCGTGGAAGTGCGTGATCAGGCAGGTGTCGATGGCGAGCGGGTCGAGTCCGGCGCGTCGCATCGCCTTCATGGACCCGTTCGGCGCGTCGATGAGGAGCGTGTCGTCGACGAGCGCCGAGGCGCTCGTCCGCTCGGTCAGGATCGATCCGGTCCCGATGAGTTGCAGCTTCACTGTCCAATTCCTTCCCTCGTGCCTGTTCCGGGGGCCGATCACAGCCCACCGTCACAGTATGGATCAGGAGAGTCACCCTCCGGATTTGCGGAGTCGCCCGCCGCACCGCCTCTCCCTCGTGTGCGGGAGACCCGCCTGATGGAGGTACTGCGAGGGACTCCCCCGTACCCGGCTCCCGGCTTACCGTGGACGGTATGGACAACCGAGCGGAAGTGCGCGAGTTCCTCGTCTCGCGACGCGCCAGGGTCAGCCCGGAGGAGGTCGGGCTGCCGGCGGGCGCGAACCGTCGGGTGGAGGGGCTGCGCCGCAGCGAGGTCGCCGTCCTGGCCGGGGTGAGCGTGGAGTACTACACCCGGCTGGAGCGCGGAGCGATCAGCGGCGCGTCCCCGGAGGTGCTCGACAGTCTGGCCGGGGCCCTGCGCCTGGACGACGCCGAACGGGCGCACCTGTTCGACCTGGCCCACGCGGCCAACCCGGTCGCCCGGCCGCCCAAGCGGCGGAGCACGAGAAACTGGACCCCGCATCCCAGCCTGCGGTGGACGCTCGACGCCGTCACCGCGGGGCCCGCGTTCGTGCGCAACGGGCGCATGGACCTGCTCGCGGTCAACACCCTGGCGCGCGCGTTCCACAAGGACGTCTACGACATGCCGGGGCAGCCGCCCAACATCGCGCGCTTCACCTTCCTCGACGAGCGCGCCCACGCCTTCTACCCCGACTGGGACGTGTTCGCTGAGGTGACGGTGTCGATCCTGCGCACCGAGGCCGCACGGGACCCGCACAACAAGGAGTTCCACGACCTCGTCGGCGAACTCTGCACCCGCAGCGAAGAGTTCCGCCGCCGGTGGGGCGCGCACAACGTGCGCCACCACGGCACCGGCTTCAAGACGTTCGACCACCCCGTCGTCGGGGAGATGACCCTGGCCTACGAGGGGCTGGAGATGGCCTCCGAACACGGCCTGACGCTCACGGTCTACACGGCCGAGCCCGGTTCGCCCTCGGCGGAGCGGATGAGCCTGCTCGCCTCGTGGGCCGCCGGCGAGTACGGGGACACGGTCTCGTCCGCGCCCGCGAGGGCCCGCACCGACGGACCGTAGGCACAGGGCCTCCTCCACCCCCGGCTTACGCCGGGCGCGTCTCCCGTCCGACCCGCGCCGCGGGATCGGTGACGGGGGCGAGCCAGAGGCCGGTGAGGGCGTCGGTCAGCCCGACGGCGGCCCGGTGCCAGGAGTCCCTGGGGGTGTCGGCTCCCTCTGCCAGGGCGCGCTCGCGCTCGGCGATCATGTGCACCATGAGCTGGCGCGCCATGTCCTGGCGTTCCCTGCGGACCTCGGTCGGCAGCTCGGGAAGGCACCTGAGCAGCTCCTCCCCCACACGGACCAGGGAGGGGGAGTTGAGGGCCTCACCGGCCACGGTCTCACGGTAGGCGGGGTCGCTCATGGCCTGGGCGCTGAACCTTCCGTACCAGCTGGGCGTGCCCAGGTCGGCGAGGTGCTGGGCGAGGGGTTCCACCATGCAGGCGATCCAGTCCCTCACCTGGTCGGACCCGTCGAACCTCAGCACCATGCGCAGGCGCAGCTGCTCGATCTGGTCGTTGTGCCTGCGCACGATCGCGCGCACCAGGCCGTCCCTGGAGCCGAAGTGGTAACTGACCGCCGTGTTGTTCCCCTGCCCCGCCTCCTGGCTGATCTGGCGGTTGGAGACACCGGCCAGTCCGTGCTCGGCGAAGAGCCGCTCCGCCGCCGCCAGGATCGTCTCCCGCGTCGCGGCGACCCGGTCCGACCTCGTCACCCTGCCATTCACAGGGACCACCGTACCGATCCCGGGTTCCGGCCGCTCACCGGCTCCGGCCGCTCCGCCCACTGTGGCCCTCCTCACCTGTCCACCTGGCAGCGGGCGCTGTCCAGGTACGTACTGTTAGCGTAAGTCATGCGCCTGACTTAAAAGCGGGCGCTTTCGTACGTCCGGAAACGGGGACCCACTCCATGACCCATGCCCCTGGCGGAGCAGCAGCACCCGGTGACGCCGCTCCTCCCGTGCGGCCGAACGTGATCGTCGCCGTCCTGGCCTTCGGCGGGATCGTCGTCTCGCTCATGCAGACCCTGGTCATCCCGATCGTGCCCGTCCTGCCCGACCTGCTGGGCGCCACCCCCGGGGACACCGCGTGGGCGATCACCGCCACGCTGCTCGCGGCGGCGGTCGCCACCCCGACGGTCGGCCGTCTGGGCGACATGTACGGCAAGCGCCGCATGCTGCTCTTCAGCCTCGCCGTGCTCGTGGTCGGCTCGGTGCTGTGCGCCCTGGCCGACAGCCTGGTGCCGATGGTCGCCGGCCGCGCCCTCCAGGGCCTGGCGGCCGGGGTCATCCCCCTGGGCATCAGCATCATGCGCGACGTGCTGCCCGCCGAACGGCTCGGCGGGGCGACCGCGCTGATGAGCGCCTCGCTCGGGGTGGGCGGCGCGCTCGGGCTGCCCGCCGCCGCGCTCGTCGTGCAGAAGGCGGACTGGCACGTGCTGTTCTGGGTCGCCGCGGCGCTGGCGGCCGTGGCCGCCGTGCTGGTGCGCACCCTGGTCCCCGGCTCCGGTGTCCGTACCGGCGGCAGGTTCGACCTGCCCGGGTCGGTGGGCCTGTCCGTCGCGCTGTTCCTGCTGCTGCTCGCGGTCTCCAAGGGCTCGGACTGGGGCTGGGGCAGCGGTGTCCCCGGCACCATGATCGCCGTCGCGGTCGCGGTGCTCCTGGTGTGGGGCTGGTGGGAGCTGCGCTCGCCGCACCCGCTGGTCGACCTGCGCGTCAGCGTGCGGCGCCAGGTCCTGCTCACCAACACCGCGTCGCTGGTGTTCGGCTTCTCCATGTTCGCCATGTCCCTGGTCGTCCCGCAGCTGCTCCAGATGCCGCAGGTCACGGGATACGGTTTCGGACAGACGATCCTGGTCGCGGGCCTGGTGATGGCGCCCAACGGGCTGGTGATGATGGCGATGTCCCCGGTCTCGGCGCGTATCTCCCGGACCCTGGGCCCGAAGACGACCCTGATGGTCGGCGCCCTGCTGGTCGCGCTCGGCTACGGCCTGAGCCTGGTGTTCATGTCCGCCGTCTGGCAGCTCGTGATCGCCTCCACCGTCATCGGCGCGGGCGTGGGCCTGGCCTACGGGGCCATGCCCGCCCTGGTCATGGCGGCCGTCCCCCGGACCGAGACCGCGGCGGCCAACAGCCTCAACACCCTGATGCGCTCCATCGGCACCTCCGTGGCCAGCGCCGTCGCGGGCGTGGTCATCGCCGACGTGACCATGACCGCGGGCGGAGAGGGCTTCCCCGCCCGGGAGGCCTTCACCCTGGTCCTGGGCCTGGGCGCCCTGGCCGCGCTCACCGCCTTCGCCGTCGCCGCCTTCCTGCCCGGGCGCGGGGCGGCCGCCGAGCGACCGGACCGCTCCGGGCCCCTGCCCACGGCTCCCGCCCCGCACGAGGACCCCTCGGAGGAGGACGGGGAGGAGCGCGACCGGGCGCGGGAGCACCCCAGCAGGCTCAGCTGAAGTCGAGCACCAGGCGTCCCCGGACTCCCCCGGCCTCCAACAGCCGGTGCGCCTCACAAGCCCGCTCCGCGGGCAGCCGCTAGGGGGTCCGGCGAGGGAATCGGAAGCGGCGCGGACTCACCCGACCCGGGCGGTACTGCCGACGCGCTCGGGCATCGCTTCCCCCATGGGTGGCAAACAGTCGCCGGGGGGATGTGACAGGACCTCCCAGACACCGGGGTCGGGTGTCTACCGTGGTCGGGCGGTGGGTCCCCGGGGAGCGCCCGAGCCCGAGGAGGGCGGAGGGACCCACCGCGCGGTCACACGAACACGAGGGGGAAGCCGTGCGCGGTGTAGTGATGTACCAACCCGGAGACGTGCGGGTCGAGGAGCGCGAGGATCCGCGGATCATCGAGCCGACCGACGCGGTCATCCGGATCTCCGCGACCTGCATCTGCGGGTCGGACCTGTGGCCCTACCGGGGCGTCGAGCCCGCCGACCACCAGGTGATGGGGCACGAGTACGTCGGCGTGGTCGAGGAGACCGGCTCGGACGTGCGCAACGTCAGGGTCGGCGACTTCGTCGTCGGCTCGTTCGTCATCTCCGACAACACCTGCGAGATCTGCCGGGCGGGCTACCAGTCCAGGTGCGTGCACGCCTCCTTCGTGGCCCAGGCGATCGGCACCCAGGCGGAGCGGGCCCGCATCCCCTACGCGGACGGCACCCTGGTCGCCACGCCGGGGCAGCCGGACCCGGAGCTGATCCCCTCGCTGCTGGCCGTGTCCGACGTCCTCGGCACCGGCTGGTTCGCCGCCGACGCCGCCCAGGCGGGCCCGGGCCGGACCGTGGCGGTCGTCGGGGACGGGGCGGTGGGCCTCATGGGGGTGCTGGCCGCCCGGCAGCTCGGCGCGGAGCGCGTCATCGCGATGTCGCGCCACGCGGACCGGCAGGAGCTCGCCCGCTTCTACGGGGCCACGGACATCGTCGCCGAGCGCGGCGACGAGGGCGTGGAGAGGATCAGGGAGCTGACGAACGGGCTCGGCGCGCACGCGGTGATCGAGGCGGTCGGCACGCAGGAGTCGATGATGCAGGCCATCCGGTCGACCCGCCCCGGGGGTCACGTGGGGTACGTCGGCGTCTCGCACAACGTGGAACTGCCCGGTGACGAGCTCTTCTTCAGCGCCGTGCACCTGCACGGCGGCCCCGCCCCGGTGCGCCGGTTCCTGCCCGACCTGATCCGTCGGGTCTGGGACCGCGAGATCGACCCGGGCAGGGTCTTCGACCTGAGCCTGCCCCTGGAGCAGGCCGCCGAGGGCTACCGGGCGATGGACGAGCGGCGCGCGATCAAGACGCTGCTGACAGTCTGAACCCACCTGAAGGGCACGGCCCGTCCGGAGGGCACGGAGGCGGGACGGGGCCCGGGCGGTTGAACCCGGCCGGGCCCCGGAACCGGCGACACGGAAGAAGGAAAGAACATGACCACCATCGCCATCGTCGGAGCCGGACGCGGGCTCGGCGCGGCCGGCGCCCCCCCGNCGACGTCGCCCTCCTCTCCCGGAACCAGGAGCGGGTCGACGCCCTCGCGGCCGACCTGGCCGGGGAGGGGCTGAGTGCGCGCGGCTACGCGGCCAACGTGCGGGAGCCCGACACGCTCGTGTCGGCGCTGGACCGGGCCGGACAGGAACTGGGCCCGGTCGGGGTCCTGGTCTACAGCCCGCTGCCGCAGAAGGAGTTCCTGCGGCCGGTGCTGGAGACCACCGTCGCCGACCTGGCGGGCGCGGTGGAGTTCTCCGTCAACGGTCCGGTGACCGCCGTCCACCAGGTGCTCCAGGGGATGCGGTTCCTGGGACGGGGCACGGTGCTGTTCGTCAACGGCGGCAGCGGGGCCCGGCCCAACCCCGACGTGGCGGGCACCTCGATCGCCTTCGCCGGGCAGGGCGCCTACGCGCGGATGGTGCACGAGGTCCTGGCGCCGGAGGGCGTCCACGTCGGCCAGCTCATCATCCCCGGGGCCATCACGCCCGATCACCCCACCCACGACCCCGGTGTCCTGGCGGACACGCTGTGGCGCATGCACACCGAGCGCACCGGTTTCCGGGTCTTCGCCGAGGACATGGAACTCTGACACCCGGTGGGGGAGAACGTCCTGGGTACCGTGCCCGGTCCGGTCAGTCCAGGACGGTTCCGGAGTCGAGCCCCGGCGGCTGCCAGCGCCACGTGGCGTTGCCGTCGGGCGCCAGGGCCCTGCGCCACACGGGCGCGGGCATGAGCCGGACCATCGTCGTCAGCATCCGGTATCCGGCCGCCGAGGTGGCCCGCCGCCCGTCGTCGCGGGCACCGCGTGCGGTCGCCTGGGTTCGCGGCCGACGCTCGCGGTCATAGCGGCCGAGCGCGCCCTCGACGTCCGGCTCACCCGCGAGTGCCGCGGCGAGCACCACCGCGTCCTCGATGGACTGCCCGGCGCCCTGTCCGCGGTCGGGGCTCATCGCGTGCGCGGCGTCGCCGAGCAGCGCCACCCGGCCCTTGACGTAGGTCGGAAGGGGGTCGAGATCGTGGATGTCGACGCGGATCACCGCCTCGGGCGGAGTGGCGTCGAGCAGCGCGGGAATCGGTGCGTGCCAGGCGCCGACGCGGCTGCGGGCCTCACCCAGTTCGTCGGCGTGGCGGATGTCCGGTTGCCCGGCCGAGGTCACGTAGGCCCAGTAGGCACGTTCGCGCCCGATGGGGTGGATCAGGAAGTAACCGCCGGGGGCGAGGGTCATGCTGCCGGGCAGGCCGGGCACCGGAGCGGTACCCAGCCACGCCGTGCGTCCGAGGAAACGCGGTGGGGGTGCGTCCGGCCACAGGCTCCGGCGGGTCGTGCTGCGGATACCGTCGGCGCCGACGACCAGGTCGGCGTCCATCTCCGTGCCGTCGCAGGTGACCGTCGGACCGCGCCCGGACCGTGTGATGCCCGTGACCCGCGCGCCGGTGCGCACCCAGCCGTCCGGGACCGCTTCCCTCAGCACCCGGTGCAGGTCGGCGCGGTGGAAGGCCGTCAGCGCGGTGGGGTCACCGGGACGGGCGCGTTGCAGGTAGCGGCCGTCGGCCAGGCGAAGGTTGCCCGACGCGTGCGTGGGAACCCCCACCGCCCGAGCCCCCTCGCCCACGCCCAGGGAGTCCAGGGCACGCATCGCGTTGGGCGCCTGGGACATGCCGGCGCCGATCTCTCCCGGCTCCCCCGCCCGTTCCAGGACGGTAGCGCGCCAGCCGATCCGGTGCAGTGCCACAGCGGCGGCCAGGCCGCCGATGCCGGCGCCGATCACGATCGCGTGGCCGGTCACGGGGCTTCCTTCTCGACAGGCGGGGCCTCGTCGAACACCCTGGCCATCCACGCGAAGGCGGCGTGGGCCTGGCGGATACGTGCGGCCCGGTCGCTCTCGGGGCCGACCAGGTCGAGGCCCTGACGCGTGACATCGAGGAACGAGGCGATCCCGGCGACCTGCCGCCGTACCACCGTCTGCCAGGCGTCCTCGGCCATGCGGTAGTACATGGTGCGCTCCCCCGGCCGGGTGCGCCAGGTCAGGAACCCCATACCGGTCAGCAGGCGCAGGTTCGTGGTCAGGGACGCGCGGCTGGCGCCGATGGCGGCGCTGATCTGGGCGGCTGACTGCTCCGGCGGATCGCAGACCATCAGCCAGCCCAGGATCCGCCCGGCGATCGGCGGCACACCGTCGCGCGCCAGGTGCATGGCGACCTGCTCGGCCCACTCCAGCAGGTGTTCGTCCTCGGTCACCCGACCTCCCTTTCGCGAGTTTCAGCATAAGCTAAAATCCGTGTATTTAGAAGAGGCGGGGCGGCCGTGGGACAGCGCTGCCGCCGGGGCGCCGTCCGGGCGGCCGTCCCTCACCCGGGGTCCAGCGGCCCGGGGACCGTCAGCGCCTTCTCGGGACCGGTCGGGTTCAGGACCGGTCGGGCAGGTCGACGCCGGTGCCGGTGCCGCCGTGCCCGCGGTCGGTCTCCGCGTGGGTGGCGGCGAGGGTGCCCAGCAGGGCGAGGGCGTCCGCCGAGGGGGTGCCGGGTTCGACGGTGTAGGTGACGATCCACAGCCGCTCCTCACCGGCCGGTTCGAACACGTCGAAGGTGACCTCGACGAGGCCGACGTCGGGGTGGCGGAACGACTTGGTGCCGGTGCGGTGGCTGTGGACGTTGTGGCGGGCCCAGTCCCGGGCGAAGACGGTGCTGCGCGCCGACAACTCCCCGATCAGCGCGGTGAGTTCCCCGTCCAGCGGGTTGCGTCCCGCTTCCAGGCGCATCATCGCGGAGGTGGTGCGCCTGGCCAGGGGCCAGTCGACGTAGTAGTCCCGGGCGCGGGGGTCCAGGAAGACGAACCGCGCCATGTTGGGCGGGCGCCTTTCGGTGTCGAAGTGCGGCGCGTACAGGGCCCGGCCCAGGCGGTTGGCGGCCACCAGGTCCTGGCGGGCGTTGTGGACGATGGCGGGTGTGTCCATCGCGTCCAGCATCCGCTGCACCGAGGGCCGCACGGCCGGGACCGGCGGCGCGGCGGGACGGGCACGGGCGCCGGAGGCGGCGCGGGCGAGGTCGAACAGGTGGGCGCGCTCGACCTCGTCGAGCATCAGGGCCCGGGAGATCGCGTCCAGCACGCTGTCGGAGGCGCCGGCGATGTTGCCGCGCTCCAGCCGGGTGTAGTAGTCGATGCTCACCCCCGCGAGCATCGCGACCTCCTCGCGGCGCAGCCCGGGCACCCGGCGGTCGTCCCCGTAGGCGGGGATCCCCACCTGCTCCGGCGTCACACGCGCTCGTCTGGTGACCAGGAACTCGCGCACGGTCTTCTTGTCCATAACTCCAGGTTAGGCAGGGCCACCACGGAGTGGCAGGCCCTGCCGGACCCCCTCAGCCGAAGAAGCCGGCGACGCCCCGTCCGGCCGCGGCGGCGGCCCTGCACCAGTCCACGCAGGACTCGGCGGCGCTCAGGACGGAGGGGTCGAGGGCGGCCCTGCGCTCGTCGGTGGCGGCCTCCCACTGTTCGAGGGCCTTTTGGCACTCGGTGAGGCTCCACTCGCCGTAGCCCGGCAGGAAGTCGGGCGCCGGGATCGGCGAGGGGGCGCCGCCGAAGCTGAACTCCTCGACGCCGACCGCGGTCACGCCCAGTGCGTCCAGGCCCTCGTCGACCGTCTCCAGCCATCCGGCCCTCATGGGGGAGAAGTCGTTGTTGAACAGGGCGCGGCCGTGGAACTCGCAGATCCACCTGTAGGCGTAGCCGTACACGGTGCCGTGCCGGTCGTCGAAGGGGCCTCCGTCGATGACCGCGCGGATCGCGTCGCGGATGGTGGGACCGCCCGCGTCGACGACGTGGTCGAACTGGGAGTCGAAGTGGGCCAGGTGCTGTTTGAACCGGCCACCGATCATCCGGCGCAGCTTGTCGTCCTTCGACCCGACGGAGCCGTGCAGGACGTCGAGGTCGACCGCGTATGTCGTCAGCGCGTAGCTCATGGCGGGACACTATCGGCGGCTGACGACACCGGAGGGCGAACGGGTCCCGCTCCGACCGGGAGGAGAGGCCCCCGGGAGCGCGGCGGCAGACCTGCCCGGGGGCTGGACGGGCGGGTGGGCGGATGGACGCTGCTACCCGCCCGAGGCGTCGGCCCCGGTCGCGGTCACGGGCGCGGCGCCGACCGGCTGCCTGAGGATGGTGCGCAGCTTCTCCGGCGCGACCCTGCGGAAGTCGCTGAGGTAGACCTCGTGGTGCCTGCCGGTCATGCGCAGCCCGTGGTCCGGGATGAACTCGTGGTGCATCCGCCGGAGCACGTCGGCCTCGGCGTCGAAGGAGCCGACGTGCAGCGTCTGCACGCAGCGGCCCTCGGACAGCGGCTCCAGGCGGACGTCGCCGAGGCGCGCGGGCCTGTTCTTCGCCGCGGCCCCCTCCACGGCGGCGGCGAACATGTCCTGGTCGGTCCAGTCCGGGACCATGATCATCATCGTCCAGTCCCACCGCGACTTGTCACGCGCCGCCGTGAAGGCGTCCATGTCCTCGGCCCACCACAGGCCCTCCAGGGGCATGACGACGTAGTCGCGCCCGAGGTCCCGCTTGCTGGCGAACTTGAGCTTGTAGGCCACGGGGTAGAGAGCCTCGACCGCCTCGGTGAAGGCCGGTGAGGTGTTGGGGTCCCCGTGGCCGTCGATCATGAGGTAGCGCAGCTCCGGCACCTCCGTGATCCGGAACCGGTCCCGTTTCGCCTGGTAGGCGTCGAGGGTCCTCTTGAAGTCAGTCTTGTCCGTCATCGGGCACCTGGACTCGGCTGGCGAGCCACGACCTTTCCGCCTCCAGGAGGCTCAGTGAGTACGAGAACACCTCGCGCGCCGCCGGCGCGAAGGGCGCCTGCGCCCGCTCGGCCTCCCGGACCGCGGCGACGCGCTCCTCCACCCGGGCCAGCCGGGCGCGCAGCGCTCCGGCGTACTCGCGCTCGGAGAGCAGGGGCAGGTTGGCGACGCCCACCAGCAGCGGGTGCGCCACCGGCCGCGGCTCACGGATGAGGTCGAGCGCGCCGCGCCGCGCCGCCCGCCTTCCGGTGTCGGTGGCGTGGAACACGCGGCGGGACTTCGCGGCGGCGGGGGCCTCCGGGACGTGGACCAGGTCCCGCTTCTCCAGCTTGGCGAGCAGGTAGTAGATCGAGGAGAAGCCGATGTCCGTCCACTGGCGGACGCCGCGCAGCTCGATGACCTGTTCCAGGTCGTAGCCGTGTTGGGGGCGCTCAATGACCAGGCCCAGGACGGTGAGTTCGGCGGGTGTCAGCTCCACGCACGTATTCTAGTACTAGAATAGAACGCCGGAGAACCCCTCTCCGAAGAGTTCTCCTCCCCCGGGACGCGTGGCGGCCCTCTGACCGCCGGGACCCGCCGGGTGGGGACGGGACCGCGTCCTCCGCGCAACGGAAGCACCCGCGCGGAGGGACGCGGAAGAGCCCTCTCAGCGGCTGTTCGCCTCGCGCACCCAGAGGTGCGTCAGGAGGCGGTCAGCGTGGCGGCGCCTGCGGTTGCCGGCTTTGACGTACTGCTGCCACTCCGCGGTGCATGCGCGCCTTTGGCACCCGGAACAGCATCCGTGGCCCATCGGCACCGAAGCGGGGTGCGCCCACTGGCACCGCGTGTCGGGCCTCGCACGCGTCGGCTCCGGCGGCAGGTCGCAGGGGCCGTGGCTGTGGTCGTGCAGCGCCACCGCCCCGTGTTCGCGCTGGCGCACCCACAGCGGTTTGGTCTTGTCCGTACGGGACATCTCGTTCCTTCCGGAACCCGCCGCCCTCTCCCGGACCCTCCGGGCGGGCGGCTAGGTCAAGATCCCCATCACGACCACCTCCTCGTACGGCGTTCACGGGACGGACCAACACACCCTAGGACACCCGGACCCACGGCGACAGTCCGGTCCCGGAGGCCAGTCCCAGGACATGCGCTGACCGGTGGACACGTCCGTGGGCGCACTGCCGAAGCAGGCCGCGGGGGTTCCGCGGGAGGTCCAAGCGCCCTGGACCGCGACGATCCGCGCGGTGGCGTGCGACCCGGCGCCGCCGAGGTCCGGGACCCGGTCCAGGGGGAGGCGCCCGGCGCGGGGTCTGGCTCTCACCGGGACCGCCGCGCCCCTCCCCGCCACCGGCCCGCACGGAACGTAGCCTTGTGGTCACTTCGTCTACGGGAGGACCTCGTGCCCCAGCCCGCACAGCAGCAGACCCCGCCCGGCCGCACCGACGCCATGGATCCCAGGCCCGACCACGGAGAGGAGTCCTACCGGGGATCGGGTCGGCTCAACGGCAAGGCGACCGTCATCACCGGCGCCGACAGCGGCATCGGGCGGGCGGTGGCCATCGCCTTCGCCCGCGAGGGCGCCGACGTGCTCATCGGCTACCTGGACGAGCACGACGACGCGCGGGAGACCGAGCGCTGGGTGCGCGAGGCGGGCCGCAGGGCCGTCCTGGTCCCCGGGAACCTGGCGGACCCGGCCCACTGCCGCGCCCTCGTCGCGAAGGCGGTGGAGGAGTTCGGCCGGGTGGACGTCCTGGTCAGCAACGCCGCCTTCCAGATGACCCACGAGACGCTGGAGGAGATCCCCGACGAGGAGTGGGACCACACCCTGGCCACCAACCTCAGCGCGTTCTTCCACCTCGCCAAGGCCGCCGTGCCGCACATGCGCCCCGGCTCCTCGATCATCGGGACCACGTCGGTCAACTCCGACGCCCCGCCGCCCACCCTGCTGCCCTACAACGTCACCAAGGCGGGCATCGCCAACATGGCCGCCACGCTGGCCCAGATGCTGGCCCCCAAGGGCATCCGGGCCAACTCCGTGGCGCCGGGACCGATCTGGACCCCGCTGATCCCCTCGACCATGCCGCCCGAACAGGTGGAGGGCTTCGGCTCCCAGGTGCCGCTGAACCGCGCCGGACAGCCGTCCGAGCTGGCCCCGGTGTACGTGATGCTGGCGTCGGACGAGGCCAGCTACGTCTCCGGCGCCCGCATCGCGGTCACCGGCGGCAAACCGGTCCTGTGACGGGGGCGGCCGTGGACTGGTATCCGCTGAGGGTGAGCGCTCCGGCCCGGCAGCTGGTGTTCGGCGGCCACGCCATCGCCCGCCACCTGGGCAGGGAGGGCCTGCCCGACTGGGCGATCGCGGAGACCTGGGAGGTCAGCGACGTCGACGGGAACGGCAGCACGGTGCTCGACGGGCCCCTCGCGGGCCGGTCGCTGCGCGAGCTCGTCGCGCGCTGTCCGGAGGAGCTGGTGGGCGAGGGCTGGTCCGGGGAGGTCTTCCCGGTGCTGACCAAGTTCATCGACGCCTCCGGGACGCTGCCGGTGCACCTGCACGCCGACGACGCCACCGCCCGGCGGCTGGAGGGGCAGCCCAACGGCAAGACCGAGGCCTGGCACATCCTCGACGCGCCTCCCGGCGCCACCGCGCTGTGCGGGGTCAGGAGCGGGGTGACGGAGGAGGAGCTCCACCGGGCGCTGCTCGACCAGGACTTCGACGCCGTGCTGCGCCGCCTGCCGGTGCGGCCCGGCGAGACGGTCTACGTCCCGGGCGGCACCGTGCACAGCTTCGGCCCGCGGACCCTGGTCTACGAGATCGAGCAGACCTCCGACATCCAGCAGCACGCGATGCTCTGGGACATGGAGGACGGCTCACCGGTCCCGGACGGGCGGTGGCGCGCGAACCTGGAGGCGCTGATGGCCCAGGTCCGGCCGGAGCACAGGCCCGACTTCCACCCGGGGCTGAGGATCGGGGTCGGCGACGGCGTGGAGCGGGTGTTCTGCTGCGCCGGGCCGCACTTCGCGCTCGAACGCTGGCACGCGGGCACCGCCGAACCCCTGCGCCACGCGTTCGCCACCGCGCAGGTCCTCACCAACGTCGGGGCGCCCGTGCGGGTGCGCGCCGGGGACTGGCGCGGGGAGCTGGGCCGGGCCCGGACGCTGCTGCTGCCGGCCGCGGTGGGCGAGGTGGAGATCGCGGGCCCGGCCGACGTGCTGTTCGGCTACCTGCCCGACCTGGTCCGCGACGTGCTCACCCCTCTGTCGGCCGCCGGGTACTCCCCCGATGTCGTCGCCGCCCTCGGCGAGGGCCTGTGAGCCGACGGGCCGCCCGCGCGGTGGCGCGTCGGCGCCGCCGGGTTCAGCGGTCGAGGGCGTCCACGAAGCGGGCGGACTCGCCCTCGGTCATCCCGGTCTCGTGGGAGACCATGGTGACGGCGTCGGCCACACGGTCCTGGGCGAGCATCTCCCGGGTCCGGTCGGCGAGGCTCTGGCCGGGCGTGGGCTCGACCGGGATCCAGTGGCCCTGCTCGACGGCGTCGACGATGTGCTTGGCCTCGGCCAGCCCCATGCCGGTGCGCTCGCGCACGA
Organism: Nocardiopsis synnemataformans DSM 44143; assembly: GCA_000340945.1. Classification (GTDB taxonomy): domain Bacteria; phylum Actinomycetota; class Actinomycetes; order Streptosporangiales; family Streptosporangiaceae; genus Nocardiopsis; species Nocardiopsis synnemataformans. The sequence goes on from ANAW01000209.1 coordinate 39,687, forward strand.
GCTTGATGGCCTCGATCTTGCGGCCTGCCCGCACGAGGGTCCGGGCCTCGTCGACCGTGTTCTGGTCGAGCGGCCTCTTCGCGGGCTCGGACCCCAAGAGACGATCGAAGAAACCGGCCATGATCGGTGACGCCTTCCCAGGAGTACGGAACGGGGCGGGCGCCCCGGCCCCGTAGTGTACGCCGGGCCGTGGGCGTCCACGCCCCGGGCGCGGCCCGCCCGCCCCGGGGCGTCAGCCGTCGGCGGCGGCCAGGTGGGGGAAGTGGCGGCGGACCTCGGGGGCGGTGAGCGTGCGCGGCACGAGTTCCTCCTCCTCGTCCAGGGCGACCACGACGAGGCCCTCGGGAGCGGTCCGCTCGCGGCGCAGCGTCGCGGCGACGTCGCGGCAGGCCCCCGCGACGGCGTCGGCGTAGCGGTCGTGGACCTGCTCCCAGCGCTCCTCGTCCTCCTCCTCGGAGCCGCCGTCCCAGGCCCCGTCACCGGAGGCGGCCTCGGTCAGGGCCCTGCTCCAGCTCCAGAAGGCCCCGGGGTCCGACCAGTCCGCGTCGAAGTGCTGGTGGGGCCAGTCCGCGGGGTTCCAGCGCAGGTCCCGCTCCGGGCTCGCCGGGAGGTCCCGCTGCCGCCGGTTCACGGCCAGGTGCTCCTCGAACCACTCCTCGGTGGCGGCGGCGAAGACGGGAAGCATGATCCGGCCGCAGGTCTCTGCGTAGAACAGGTACACCGCCACCGCGTAGGCGCGTCCGCCCCGCGCCACACAGGAGCGCGCGAAGCCCTCCAGCTCCGCGGTGAAGTCGGCCGCGAAGCCGTCCCAGTCGAAGTCCATGGCGTCAACCTCCGGAGCCGACCCTGACCCGTGGGACCGGCCGCCCCACCGGCCCCGGCCTCCTCCGGAGAGCGCGTACCCGCGTTCGGCTGGCAGGACGCGGTCCCCCTCGGCGGAGCGGACACGGGTGGGGCACGGGTTCCCCTTTGCCAGTCGCTGGTTCTAGCCAAAGACGCCTCCGGGAAGGCTCGCCCCGGACCGGGCCCGACCGGACGGTCCGGCGACGACGGGAGAACACGCGACCATGGCCCAGCTCATCGTTCTCGGCGTGGCCGACCGCGACACCGCGGGGAAGGCATTGGACACCGCCGCCGACCTCGACAAGCAGCAGCTCCTGCGCCTGGAGGACGCCGCCTACGCCTACAAGGACGGCGAGCAGGAGCTCATCGAGACCCTGCGCTCCTGACCTCGGCTGACCGTTCCCGGAGAAGGAGCGAAGGGGAAGAGATGACCACGACCGGACCCGACCGCACCGACACCACCGACTTCGCCAACGCCGACCGGGGGCTGGTCGCCCGACTCGAACCCGGACAGATCACCGACGCCGAGGGCCGGGTGGTGTGGGACGCCGACGCCTACGCCTTCCTCGACGGGCCCTGCCCCGACACCGCCGACCCCAGCCTGTGGCGGCAGTCCCAGCTGTGCTCGCGCCAGGGGCTGTACGAGGTCACCGAGGGGATCTACCAGATCCGGGGGTTCGACCTGTCCAACATGACCCTCGTGGAGGGCGGGACCGGCGTCGTCGTCATCGACCCCCTGGTGTCGGCGGAACCCGCCAGGGCCGGACTGGAGCTGTACCGCAGGCACCGGGGCGACCGCCCGGCCACCGGGGTGGTCTACACCCACTCCCACATCGACCACTTCGGCGGCGTCGGCGGCATCACCGACGGGAGCGTGCCGATCCTGGCGCCGGCCGGGTTCCTGGAACACGCGGTGTCGGAGAACGTCTACGCCGGTGTGGCGATGGCACGGCGGGGCATCTTCCACACGGGCGCCTTCCTGCCCAAGGGCCCCGCCGGGCAGATCGGCGACGGCCTCGGCCAGAGCACCTCCAGCGGCACGGTGACGCTCCTGGCCCCCAACCGGGACATCACCCGCACCGGACAGGAGGAGGTCGTGGACGGGGTGCGGATGGTCTTCCAGATGACGCCCGGCACCGAGGCCCCCTCGGAGATGAACTTCCACTTCCCCGACCGCAGGGCCCTGTGCATGGCCGAGAACGCCACCCACAACCTGCACAACCTGCTCACCCTGCGCGGCGCTCTGGTGCGCGACGCCCGGATCTGGTCGCGTTACCTCAACGAGGCGATCGAGCTGTTCGGGCGCGACTCCGACGTGGTGTTCGCCTCGCACCACTGGCCGACCTGGGGCGGCGAGGACATCGTCCGCTTCCTGTCCCAGCAGCGCGACCTGTACGCCTACCTCCACGACCAGACACTGCGCATGGTCAACCGCGGCCTGGTGGGGTCGGAGATCGCCGAGGAGATCCGGATGCCGCCCGGGCTGGAGCGGGAGTGGCACACCCACGGCTACTACGGTTCGGTCAGCCACAACGTCAAGGCGATCTACCAGCGCTACATGGGCTGGTTCGACGGCAACCCCGCCCACCTGTGGGAGCACCCGCCGGTCGAGGAGGCCAGGCGCTACGTCGACTGCATGGGCGGTGTGGACGAGGTGACGGCCAAGGCCGAGAGGTACCGCGACGAGGGGGACCTGCGCTTCGCCGCCACCCTGCTCAACCACGCGGTGTACGCGCGGCCCGACCACACCGGGGCCAGGGAGGCGCTGGCCGGGGTGTACGAGCGCCTGGGCCACGGAGCCGAGTGCGGCACCTGGCGCAACTTCTACCTCCAGGGCGCGCGGGAGCTGCGGGGCACACCGGACGCCCAACCGCTCGACCTGGGCGGGGGCATGGCCTCGGCGCTCACGGTGGAGCAGCTCCTGGACTCCCTGGCCATCCGGATCGACGGTCCCCGGGCCTGGGACCACCGCTTCACCGTCGACTGGGTGTTCACCGACCTGGACACGACCCACCGCACCGAGCTGTCCAACGGGGCGCTCATCGCCTGGGAGTCCCCCGGCGGTGGCGGCGCCGACCTGACCGTCACGCTCACCAAGCCCGAGTTCCTGGGCCTGCTCGCGGGCGGGGGAGCTGACGGCCTGAGCACCTCGGGCGACGCCTCACTGCTCATCACGCTGTTCGGCCTGCTGGAGGAGCCGGACCCGGAGTTCAACGTCGTCACGCCCCGGAAGGCCCGGGCCAGCGCTCCGCGCCCCCGCCGCGAGGCCGCGGGCGAGGGCTGAGGACGGTCACGCTGGGGCCGTTCACGCCGAGGTCGGTCACGCTGAGGTCGGCAGCCCCGCTGTCGGCCTCAGGGCCGTGAACGCGGCCAGGGGGCGCCGGAAAGAGCGAGCGCTGGGCACGACGGCCTCCTCATCCCTCCCGGGTCCCGCGTGCGGGAGACCAGCCCGTCAGGAGCACGACGGCCCTCAGCCGGAGCCGTTCCTGCGCCTGGTCCCAGCCCAGGCCGAAGTCACGGACGGCGGTCTGCCGGGAGGGTATCCCGAAGCAGAACCAGAGGATCTCGGACGCCTCGCCCGCCGACATGCCCTCGGAGAGGTGTCGAGGTCGTCTAGTGCTGTGACCGGGAAGGTTCACCGGGGCCGATGAGCGGACAAGCGGTTTGATGGGTTGGGCTGCCTGTGCACTGGTTGTGGGAGGATCGCGCGGTGACTCTCACGTTGCATGACTTTGACGGCGAGCACTCGTTGACGCTCACTGTCGGCGACCTGGTCGCTGATGCTGCAGTAGTCGCCACCGGGCACGAGCCGAACGGGTACTTCTGGGACGGTCTGGTGCAGTTCGCCTGGCCGGATGTTGCTGAGCGTCTCGATTTCGACAGTGAGGGTGGAATGTTCTGTGCGCTCGGGAGCTCAAGTGACCTTGCGCAGCTGAAAGCTGCTCTTGAACCCGTGATCTCAAGTCCCAGTGCAGTTCGCGAGCTTGTTGCCCGTGCGGAGAGGTCGGGCTTCAAGTTCGACGACTAAGCGGCTGTTTCGCGATTCCCGCTCCGAGGAAACCGGCCCGCCGGGTACGGGCAGTCGGTAGGGTCGCGGCCATGGTGCGCACGGGAGGCGAGCACACCCGCCTGGTGGTGGTCCGCGGCAACTCGGGGTCGGGCAAGAGCACGATCGCCCGCGGACTGCGCGCGGCGTACGGTCGCGGGTTGGCGATCGTCGAGCAGGACTACGTGCGCCGCGTCGTCCTCAGGGAGAAGGACGTTCCGGGGGCGGCCAACATCGGGCTCATCGACCTGATGGCCCGCCACGCCCTGGTCTCCGGGTTCCACGTGGTGGTCGAGGGGATCCTGTACGCCGACCGGTACGGCCCCATGCTCACCCGCCTGGTCGACGACCACGCCGGTGTTTCGCGCTGCTACTACCTGGACGTGCCCTTCGCCGTCACGCTGCAACGGCACGCGACCCGGCCCACGGCCGCGGAGTTCGGTGAGACGCAGATGCGGGCCTGGTGGCGTCCCCGCGACCTGCTGCCCGGCGGGGCGGAGACGGTGATCGACGAGCACAGCACCCTCGAACAGAGCCTGGACCGCGTCCTCACCGACTGCGACCTCCTGGGAAACCGGCCGGAAGACGGGGACGCCCCCGCGTCCGCGCGCTGACACGAGCGTCGAGCACCGTGGCCTGAGAACGGGGAAACCCCACTCCACGAGGCCCGGCACCCACCACCCGGACCACCATGCCGCGGTGTGCTGGGCCGCGGTGTGTTGAGCCGCTGTGTGCTGGGCCGCCGTCGCGCATCGCCTCACGCGCGGCTGTGGGGGCGGGTGACCCTAGCGTTTACTTTCCATCCATTGCAACGCTCGGAGTAGGGATTGTTGCATTAGATTCAGAACCATTGCAACAATTTCCCGGCTACCACCTGCGAATACAGAACTTCTTCGCGAACACACTGTTGCCACAACCATGAATGCAACGTAGCTTTTCCATCATCAGAAACA
>ANAW01000210.1:0-33919 GCA_000340945.1 Nocardiopsis synnemataformans DSM 44143
CGACCTGCTGGAGCGGATCGAGGCGGCGGGGCACGGGGCCTTCTTCGCCGCGCCCACGCTGTGGGTGGCGATGGCGGGTCACCCCGACTTCGCCCGGCGCGACCTGTCGAGCCTGCGCAAGGCCTACTACGGGGCCTCGGTCATGCCCGGCCCGGTGCTGGACAGGCTGCGCTCGACCCTGCCCGGGCTGGGCTTCTACAACTGCTTCGGGCAGAGCGAAATCGGCCCGCTGGCCACGGTCCTGCGCCCCGAGGAGCACGACGCGCGCCCCGCCTCGGCGGGCCGCTCCGCCCTGTTCGTGGAGCTGCGGGTGGTGGACGACCAGGGGCGCGACGTCGCACCGGGCGAGCTGGGAGAGGTGGTCTACCGGTCGCCGCAGCTGTGCCAGGGCTACTGGGACAAGCCCGAGGAGACCGAGGAGGCCTTCCGGGACGGCTGGTTCCACTCCGGCGACCTGGTGCGCGCCGACGCCGAGGGCTACATCGAGGTGGTGGACCGGATCAAGGACGTCATCAACACCGGCGGCGTGCTGGTGGCCTCCCGCGAGGTGGAGGACGTCCTGTACACCCACCCCGGGGTGGCCGAGGCCGCGGTGGTCGGCGTGCCCGACGACAGGTGGATCGAGGCGGTGACCGCGTTCGTGGTCCCCACCGGGGAGGCCGACCCCGAGACCCTGCCCGAGGACCTGGTGAAGCACGTGCGCGCCCGCCTGGCGGCGTTCAAGGCGCCCAAGGAGGTGCGGGTGGTGGCCGAGCTGCCGCGCAACGCCTCCGGCAAGATCCTCAAGCGCGAACTGCGCGACCGCATGGCCTGACGGGTCGGGGGTCGCGCCGCTCCGGACGGCGCGGTCCGACACGGCGGCGGGGGTGCTTGCGCGCGCACCGGCCTCCCCGGAACCTGGGACGGTTCGGGGCGCGGCCCTGGCCGCCGCCGGTGACCAGGGCCGACACGGCCGCGCGGACCGTCCCGTGCCCCCGGGCCGGGCGGTCCGCGGCTGACGAGGAGGCGACGCCGTGAGTGGCGAGGACAGCACGAAGGCCGTGGTCATGGCGTTGGCGGCCAATCTCGGGATCGCCGTGACCAAGTTCGTCGCCTACCTCCTGACCGCCTCGTCGGCCATGCTCGCCGAGTCGGTGCACTCGGTGGCCGACTCCGGCAACCAGCTCCTGCTGCTGATCGGCGGGCGGCGGGCCAGGCGCACGGCCACCCGGGAACACCCCTTCGGTTTCGGCCACGAGCGCTACGTCTACGCCTTCCTGGTGGCGATCGTGCTGTTCACCCTCGGCGGGCTGTTCGCCCTGTACGAGGCCTGGGAGAAGATCCGCGACCCGCATCCGATCACCTCCTGGCAGTGGGTCCCCGTCGTGGTGCTGCTGGTGGCCGCCGTCCTGGAGTCGACGGCGCTGCGCACCGCGATGCGCCAGACCAGGACGGCGCGCGCCCGGGTGGGGTGGTTCGGCTTCATCCGCCGCACCAAGGCCCCGGAGCTGCCGGTGATCCTGCTGGAGGACACCGGCGCCCTCATCGGCCTGGCCTTCGCCCTGGCCGGGGTCAGCCTCACCCTGATCACCGGCAACGGCGTCTGGGACGGGCTCGGCTCGGGGGCCATCGGTCTGCTGCTCGTGGTGTTCGCGGTGGTTCTGGCGGTGGAGATGAAGAGCCTGCTCATCGGTGAGTCGGCCAGCGAGGAGCACATCCGCCTCATCCGCGGGGCCATCCTGGACTGCGCGGACATCGACGCGATCATCCACATGCGCACGATGCACCTGGGCCCCGAGGAGCTGCTGGTCGCGGCCAAGGTGGCGGTGGACGCCGAGGACGACGCCCGCCGCGTCACCGCCGCCATCGACGAGGCGGAGAGGCGCATCCGCGAGGTGGTGCCCATCGCCGCGATCATCTACATCGAGCCCGACCTGCTGCGCCCGCAGCCCGCGGACTGAGGGGACCTGGGCCAGCATCTGTCCACTGAACAGGCAAAGCGCCATGACCACTCCTGGGTGAGTCACTCAGGAGACCAGGCTGGAGAACGCCCCCGGGGTGCGTATCGTCCGCTCGTCTCGGGACCGCCCGAACCGGCGCGACCCTGGCGTGCGCCGGTACCCGACGGTGGAGGTCGCCCCGATCCCTGACCGCTACGGAGGTCCACCAGGTGCACGAGGAACCGCCCGCACGGATCCCCCCTGCCACCCGCGTAGCAGCCCCTCACACGACGACGCCCCGCACCTGAACAACCAGGTGCGGGGCTTTGGCCCTTGGGCGCTATCGACCCCAGGGGGTAGCCTCAGGCACGAGACAACGACTGGCCCCGCCCAACACACCTGGGCGGGGCCAGTTCGTGTCCTAACCTACTGGTCGCGGACTACCGCGAGCAGGGCCGTCCACTCAGTAGCCGGGGCTGACAGGTGGCCCAGCTCCCGGTTCTGGGTGTCACGGATGTCCGCACCCTCCGCAGACTGCCGGGCCTCAACGCAGTTCTGCCCACCCGAACTGTATTTGGACTTGTGCCACTCGCCCTTACGGTTGACCATATCTTTCCCTCATCTCCTTGAGGAACTTCACGGACTCCAACGGCGACCTCGCGGTCGCCTGTAACCTACTGAACAGCATCCCGAACCGGCGCACGTCCCTCAGGTCATCCGTGTTCTGGCCACGGTAGACCGACTCCACGTGCACAAGATCCGGTGCTGCCGAGGACGTTAGCAGCGAGAACGGGCCGTCAAGTCCGGCATGCGGGTACTGGTCCCAGCCGTGTAGCTGGAGCATGATTCGCCCGCTTTCGGCCAGTTCGATGATCTGGTCAATCTGCTTGACCATTATCTGGCTTGGGCCAATCGACCGCACTACCGTGATGTCATCGAGCACGACATGGTATTGCGGTCCGCCTGGGCGAAGAACTTCTTCCCTCCAGCCCATTCGCTCGCGAAGCCGTTCCTCTGCCTCGGCAGGTGACAGCCACGGAGCGCCTGCGGCAATGGTGGCCGCCGCGTACTCGGGATGCTGGATCGTACCAGGAACCAAGCTGTTCTGATATTCGCGGATCATCTCCGCTTCAGCTTGCATCTGCCGGAACTCACCGATCCAGTCGACGTGTTCCGGTTGGTAGACCTCCTCATAGGTGCGGACCAGTCGCCCCTTGGCTCCCAGGAACTCGTCCAGTTCAGCGACCTTCGATTCGTCCATCTTTCGGCGGCCGTTCTCCATATGGGAGACATGTCCGGGTGTGCAGTTGAGATGACGTGCGAGCCCGGCCTGTTGGACGCCTGCCCGCTTCCGAGCGCGCATGAGGGTATGGCCAAACCGGACATCCGAGGGGTTCCGATCATCTTCCATTACCCCATGTAACCAAAGATGGTAGTCCGAAGTCTACGGAAAGTTGACAGAACTTGCGGCGAAGTATTCGGTGCTAGCCAGAACGTTTTTTGGTCTTCAAAACGCTACTGCGGAGTGGGATCTTGCTGTCACGGGGTCGGCAAGATCTGCCCCAGCGCCCCGCGCACTCCCGTCCCTCACCGGGCGGGCACCAGCGCCTCTCCGTCCGTACCCGCATGCGGGCGGGCAGGCCCACACATAAGAGACGCCCCGGTGCCGAGTAGAGGCGGCGCCCGGGGCGTAGAGCCCCACCCCGAAAACCCCGAGGTGAGACATGAAGCAGTCTACCGCCCCACCCCCCGCACTTCCACGCCGACTGTGCGGAACCGACACCAAGTCGGGCATCCTGCTTGGCCCGGACCTGGGCCACGTCAAGATCGCCCGCCGCTGGGCCGCCCAAGCCACCCGCTCCCGACCGAGCCTGGCCCAACCGGTCAGCGTCGCCGTATCGGAGCTGGTGACGAACGCACTCCGCCACACCGCGTCCGGGCTCCCCGGAGGCACCATCCGCGTGGAGATCGAACGCACCCCGCTGCATCTGGAACTCCGGGTGACTGACAACGGCCCCAAACCGGGGCTGGCCGCCACTCTCCCCGCCGTGCCGGAGCTGGAACCCCTTCGCCCCGGAGGCAACGGGCTGCGCCTGGTCGAGGCCCTGTGCTCCTACTGGGAGTGGAAACAGCACTCCTGCGGCGCGATCACCGTGCGCGCCGTCTTTTCCTGGTAACAGCGAACATGGAAAGCCCCGCATGCCTGACTACCGCGATCTTCTCGACGGCCGCCCGGACACCCTCACCCCGGACGAGGTGTCCAGCCTGCTCAACGTCAGCATCAAGAGCCTGCGCCGGGGCTACTGGGAGCAGGTCCTCAAACCGTTCCGGACGGTGGGCGGGATACGCCGGTACCCGAAGGAGCACGTGGCGGCGTTCCTGAACCAGCCGGACACCTCGGCCGCCCCTTGAGCTGGTGCGGTGGCGGCGCACCCCCTGCCCGTCCGAACTCGGGGTTTTCCGCTACCGCACCACACCCGGACCCCAAATCCTTGGCCGGCTGGGGTCCGGGCCCCACATAACAACGTCGCGAACGTATGAGCGCGGCACGAACTCTTTCCGGGCTGCTCGGCCCTGAGGAGCTGTCCGTCCTCTGACAACCCAGTTTCCCTCAGCTGGGGTATCTGGAACCGCTTACGAATGAATGAGAAGCCCCATGCCCCCCGACCTCAGGCCGCCCACCTTCCCGGACTTCCACACCACCTACCTCCAGGTGTTGAGCGAAGTCACCGAAACCTCCGAGCACACCACCTCCTCCCGAAGCAACGACGCGGTCGAGCTGACCAACACCACCTTCCGCATCACCGACCCGCGTGATCGGCTCCCCTACCTGGTGCACCGCCCGGTCAACGTCGTCTACAACCTCGCTGAAACCCTGTGGTACATCGCCGGGCGGGCTGACCTGGACATGATCAGCTACTACGCGCCCGCGATGGTGAACTACAGCGCCAACGGCACAACCCTCACTGGCACCGCCTACGGGATCAAACTGTTCACTCCCGACGGCACGGGCCTGACCCAGTGGGACCGCGTCCTCGACCTGCTGCGCTCCGACCCCGACACCAAACGGGCCGTGCTGTCCGTCTACCGGCCCGAGGAACTGGCCATCCACGACAACCCCGACGTGTCCTGCACCGTCGCCGCCCAGTTCCTCCTCCGCGACGGCCGACTACACCTGACCTGCCTCATGCGCGGCAACGACGCCTACAAGGGCATGGTGAGCGACGTGTTCGCGTTCACCTTTCTCCAGGAGGTGGCGGCCTGCCAGCTCGGTGTGGGGCTGGGCCACTACACCCACCATGTGGTGTCCATGCACGTCAACGCCCGCAACGCCACGAACACACGGTTGCTGCTGGACGAGGCACGACAGAGTGGGTACGTCCGGCCGTGCTTCACCCCACCGGTGATGCCTGCCTCCACCACCGCCGCGACCCTGCACACCGTCCTGGAGCAGGAGGCCCTGCTGCGCGACGGCCGCGCCGAGCACACCCCGGAGTCACTGGCTGAGACCGGACTGCCGGAGTACTGGCAGCAAGTCGTGCTGCTCCTGGAGATCTACCGGCAGATCAGGCACACCGACAAGCCTGTGAACGCCGCCCACGTGGCCGACCTCGATCCGGGGTACCGGTGGCTGGTCACCCACCGCTGGTCGCACCGCATGCCCAGTGAGATGGGCCTGTGAGGGTGCCCGCAGAAGGGTGGGGCCGGTGGACCGTGGCCCTGTGTAAACCGGACGCGACCCGGCGCGGCCTCATCGAACCCATCCTCGATTGGATCGGCGGTGAGGTGCGGTTCGTGCAGCGCCGCCGACTACGTGTCAGCGAACGGCATATCTTCACCCACTACGCCGACATGCTCGCGCTCGATGACCGGTTTCCGTTCGACGTAGCCAACGAGCTGTGCCGCAACTGGGTGGGCCAGACCGTGACGGTCGCCCTTTTCCACGGCACCACCGAGGACACTCCCGAGCGGGTGCGTGCCCTGCTGGGCCACTACGACCCGTCGCGGGCCGCACCCGACACGATCCGCGGCCACTACGGCACCGACTCCATGGCGCTGGCCCGCGCCGAGGGGCGGTTCATCGACAACCTCATCCACACCAGCGACGACGCCCCCGGGACGGCTCGGGAGTTCGGGGTGTGGTTCGGGCCCGACAACGCGCACCTTCTCCACCCTCGATCTGAGGAGATCACGCAGCGATGACCGAACTGATCGCCGGAACCCGACTGACCGTGGGGCCCCGCACCCTGAAGACGATGCCCGCCGACCAGCAGGCCGGGCTCGACCCGTACATGGCGCAGATCATCACGAACCGCAAGTCGGGGCTGTCGCTGAACCACATCATCGGCTGCCCGCTGGACTGCGGGTACTGCGTCCGCCACTTCTGGGGCAACTTCGAGCAGAAGACCCCGCAGCTCCTCATCTCGACTGAGGAGGCGGTGGAGATGCTGACCGGGCACGAGGCGTTCCGGGCGCACTCCACCCCGATCCAGCTGTTCAACAAGGCCACCGACCCCATGCTGCCCGGGGTGAAGCCGCACACCTTCGCCGTGCTGGAGGAGCTGGACCGGCGCGGCATGACGAACCTCGTCCTGATCATCACCCGCTTCCACGTCAGCCAAGCCGACATGGAACGCTTCGAGGCCCTGGAGCGCGTGCGGGTGACGTTGCTGTTCACCTATTCCGGGATCATCGACGACCGGGTGGAGCCCATCGCGAAGTCGGCCACCACGATCCGGGCGATCGAGACTGCGGCCGTGCACCGCAAGAAGACCGGGGTGATCCTGTACTGGCGGCCGATCACCCCCGGGTGGAACGACGACCCGGACACGCTATGGGGCGTGCTCGACGTCGCCCACCGCGCCCAGGTCGACGCGCTGGTGTTCACCGGCTACTACCACAAACAGGAGAACGCCGACCACCTGCGGGGTGCGGGAGTGGAGGTGCCCTACGAGGACGACTACCAGCGGCGCAAGGTGCTGCCCGAGGAGCTGGACGCCAAGGTCGTGCAGGCGTGGCGCGACCACGGCACCAACGTGCCGTTGTTCCGCAAGACGAGCTGCGGGGTCACCTACGCCCACCAGGTGCCGGACTACAACGGTCACTGGGGGGTGCGGGAACTGTGCAACATCTGCCCCGCCGCTCAGCGCCAGCTGTGCGCCGACAACCACCGTGCCCCGACCGAGGACGAGTTCCGGGACCTGCTCGACGAGTTCGGATACGACACCGACGCCCCGTTCCTGGTCGAGGACGGGCATGTACTCACCCACGCCCTCGGGGAGCAGCGCCGCTACGCTCTCCAGCACGCCCTCGGATACCAGATCTGGGAGGTCGACCACCCGCACGCCCCCGGGGCGCACGGGCGCACCCTACGCGGGTACACCCTGAGCGAGGACGAGCAGCGGCAGCTTGACGATGCACGCGAGCGCCTGGCCGCGTCCGCACGTCACGACGACGACTAACACCCCGAGGGGACCCGCCATGACCGGCCAACCGTGGACCCACGCCCCGCTGTCCGTCCTGGACCTGGAAGGCACCGGAGCCCAGGACCGTGACCGCGAGGCGATCCTGGAGGTCGCGGTGGTGCCGCTGGCGGGCGGGTCCCCCGACATGGGGTCGGCCTACGAAACCCTCGTCAACCCGGGGCGGCCTGTGCCGTCCCGGCCGTGGATCAGCCCCGGGCTGACAGATGAGGTGCTGGCCGAGGCCCCACGGCCGGAGAAGGTCGGTGTTGAACTCCATGAGCGGGTGGAGTGCCGGTACCTGGTGGGTCACAACGTGGCGGTGGACTGGCGGGCGGNGGCGGGGCTGATCGACACTTTGCGGTTGGCGCGGGCAGCGCGGTTCGAGGGCTCCAAGTCGTTGGGGACTGTCCTGGACCGTTTCGAGTTGCGTCCTCGGGTGAACGAGCTGGTTCCGGATGGGCGACCACACCGAGCGTTGTGGGACACGGTGGCAGCAGCGTTGCTGCTTCCGGTGCTCGTCCGCGAGGTTGCGCCGCCGGTTGTCTCCTTGGAGGCGTTGCTGCGGGTGGCGTCGCCCCCTGAGGGCCGCGAGCTGAGTGAGCCCACCCTGTTCTGATCGGAGGACCAACCTCGGGCACACCGACTTCATGGCATCTGTGGAGCCACACAGGATGCTTGCAGCATCTGCGTAGCTGGAAGTCGGTGTTGAGCTTCTGCACCTGGGACGCACGAATCATCCACATGCGCACGATGCACCTGGGCCCCGAGGAGCTGCTGGTCGCGGCCAAGGTGGCGGTGGACGCCGAGGACGACGCCCGCCGCGTCACCGCCGCCATCGACGAGGCGGAGAGGCGCATCCGCGAGGTGGTGCCCATCGCCGCGATCATCTACATCGAGCCCGACCTGCTGCGCCCGCAGCCCGCGGACTGAGGGGACCTGGACCGCGAGGTGCCCCCTCTGGACGTCCGAACTGCCTCACCCGCACGCGGCCGCGTGGTCACCGAGTCCTGTCGGACGCCCCCTCCGCGTGACGGGACCGCATCGCGGTGGACAGGCCGCTGTCGTAGCCGCTGGCCGCGGGCATGGCCTCGATGAGGGCGTTGGCGCGTTCCAGGACGGCTTCCTCCCCAAGCCGATCGGTGGGGACGTAGAGGGCGTCGGCCTCGATCGCGGCTGCGGTCTGGACTCCGACCGAGTCGATGTCGCGGCCGTGGGCGGCCGCCGCCGCGGTGCCGGCGGCCACCATCTCGGAGATCCGGTCGCGCTCGCGGGGACCGAGGCTGTCGCCGGGAGCGTGCCTGACGCTGTTGTCGGCCACCCGGGTGGCGACGAGGCCCGGGATCAGCACGGAGGCGCTGACCGGCGAGCCGATGTCGCCCAGTCCGCGGCGAAGGGCCTCCGTCAGGCCGATGACGGCGTACTTGGAAGCGTGGTAGGTGTAGCCGGAACTGCGCTCGGGGAACACCGCGAGCCCTGCGGCGGAGGCGGTGGTGACCACGTGTCCGGGGACCCCCCTCTCCAGCATCGCGGGGAGGAACGTCTGGATGGTGTTGTTGACGCCGTCGAGGTTGACGCCGACCACGTAGTCCCACGTGGAGTACCGCAACTCCTGGTCGAGAGGCTGGAACACGCCGAGGCCGACGCCCGCGTTGGCGACGACGAGGTCCACCGCGCCCAGTTCGGCCTCGATGCGCCGGGCCGCGGCAGCGAGTGCGTCGCGGTCGCGGACGTCGAGGGGGAGGGTGAGGACCCGGGTCGCCCGCGACAACTCGCCTTCTGCCCGCGCCAGGGCCGCTGTGTCGACGTCGAGCAGGGCGAGCGAGGCCCCACGCTGGGCCAGCGCGCGAGCGATGCCCAGGCCGATGCCCTGGGAGCCACCGGTCACGACGGCAACCGTGGTCGGGTTGATCTCCACGCTTCCCCCTGAATTCAGAGTCGATCTGAAAATAGAGTAACTCTATTTATTGTCGGGGTCTACGATCGGGGCATGACGGGACTGCGTGAGCGCAAGAAGCAGGCCACCCGGGAGAGCATCCTCCGTGCGGCCTTCGACCTGTTCGCCGAGCAGGGGTACGAGTCGACGTCGGTCAACCGGATCGCCGAGGCGGCGATGGTCGCGCCAGCGACGTTCTTCACGTACTTCCCCAGCAAGGAGGACGTGGTCTTCGCCGACCAGGCCGATCGGGTGGCCGCCGTCAGCGGCGTCCTACGGAGCAGGCGGCCGGACGAGCCCGTGCGCGACCTGGTTCAACGTGCGTTTGAGCAGGTCGCGGGTGTCGGTCCGGTCGCGGGTTCCGACGGCCTCCTCGTCGGCCGCGGAACGATCGTGGCGAGGTCACCCGTGTTGCGCTCCGCCGCGGTGAGTCGGCTGTTCGACGTGCAGCGCCACTGGGGTGAGGAGCTGAGCCGCGTGGCTCCCGAGCTCCCGGCCCGCCGGGCCCGGATCCTCGTCGGGGCGGTGACGGGGGCGGCGGTGGCAGCGGTCACCCACGAGATCGAGACCGGCGGCTCGAACGTCATCGATGCCGCTCGCGACGCCGTGCGCACGACCCTGGCCGACGGTCTGTGACTCCCGCGACCCGGGCCCTGAGGCCGGAGGGCCTTTTCGCCGAGGGCGGTCAACCCCGTTGCCTGGTTTTTTAGCCAGGATTTATATTCACCGGGAAAACAGCCAAACGCGCGTTCGAGTAAAATAAAGATTGCGGAAGAAGCCGTGGCCGGCGCGCGGGCCGCGGTGGTTGTGTTGTCTGTGCGTGTCCGCGCGGGCCAGGGGCAACGGGCCGTCGCGCCACCTGGTGGCACGGCGTACTCCCGGGGCCCGAGTGCTTTTCCCGGGCTTTTTCGGTCGCCGTAAGTGAGCGCGAGGACGATTTCTTCCCCCTGGCGAAAAATTTTATCTCCGCGGCTTTTGGGGCCATTTCTGAGGGAACGTACTCCTCACATCGCGAACATCCCCCGCCGGATCCCAGCCTCCTACCTCGACCGACAGCGCGGCCGCACCGCCGGCGCACTGCCGCCCGAACAGACACCAGGCACCGAGCAGGACACGAAACCGGGGGCTTCCTCTTGTCCATCAACGTTCCCCACGCGACGCACAAGACCTCTGACCACGCACCCGTCATCCCCGGACCCCGCAGACCGGTCTGGGACGAGGCCCCCTCCGCCGAGGACATGCTCGTCGAGCTCCACGGCCTGGACAGGGACGACCCGCGGGCCGACGACCTGTGCGAAAAGGTCGTGGTCCTCTACCAGCCGCTGGTCAACAAGCTCGCGCGCCGCTACAACGGCCGCGGCGAGCCGTTGGACGACCTGCAACAGACCGCCATGGTCGGGCTGGTCAAGGCCATCCACGGCTTCAACCCCGACCGCGGCAAGCCGTTCATCTCCTACCTGATGCCCACGGTCACCGGCGAGATCAAGCGGCACTTCCGCGACCACACCTGGGCCGTGCGCGTGTCCAGGCGCCACCAGGAGAACCGCATCAAGCTGCGCCAGGCGCTCAACGACTTCCAGCAGGCCCACGCGCGCACGCCCACGGTCCGCGAACTCTCGGAGGAGATGGGGCTGGCCGAGGCCGAGGTCAGCGAACTCATCCAGGTCTCGGAGTCCTACCGCTCCCTGTCGCTGGACGCCCCCGACTCCTCCGACTCCGACGGCCAGGAGGGCACCCGGCTGGAGGACCACCTGGGCAGCGAGGACGGGGACCTGGAACTGGTGGTCCAGCGAGAGTCGCTCAAGCCCGCCCTGGCCCGCCTGCCCAAGCGCGAGCGCGAGATCCTCAGGCTCCGCTTCTTCGGCGACCACACCCAGTCCGAGATCGCCGACTGCCTCGGCTACTCCCAGATGCACGTGTCCCGGCTCCTCAACGGCGTCCTGGGGCAGCTGCGCGAGGAGATGGGACAGGACAGGCGCGCTCGCGAGTGAGGCGCACGGTGCCGCTGGGGGACGCCGACGGGGGGCCGTCCTCCCGCGGACGCCGTCCGCGCCGAATGTCAGCGGGATCGTCTACCGTGCCGCCATGGCCACCGCACCGCTGACCGCACGCGCCTTCCTCGCGCGCCTCGACGAGCACCGCAGCGACGGGGAACTCCACAAGTACCAGCGCTACTTCCGCTTCGAGGCCGGACGCCAGCCCGAGGACGACTACTTCGTCGGCGTGCGCATGGGCACGGTGTTCGCCCTGGCCAAGGAGTTCGTGGACATGCCCCTCGACCAGGTCGAGGAGCTGATGGACAGCCCCGTGCACGAGGCCCGGGCCGGGGCGATGAGCATCATGGAGAAGAAGGCCCGCCACCGGCGCAGCACGCCCGACCAGGTCGCCGCGCTCGCCGAGCTGTACCTGCGCCGCCACGACCGCGTCAACAACTGGGACCTGGTGGACCTGGCCGCGCACCACGTCCTGGGCCGCCACCTGCGGGACCGCCCCCGCGGGGTCCTGTACACCCTGGCGCGCTCGGACGACCCGTGGGAGCGGCGCACCGCGATCGTGGCGACGGCGCACTTCATCGCCCACGACGACCTCGACGACGCCTTCGCCCTGTCCGAGGTCCTCCTGGGCGACGACCACGAACTGGTGCAGAAGGCGGTGGGGTGGATGCTCCGCGCCGCCGGTGACAGGGACCGGGAGCGGCTGCTGGCCTTCCTCGACGTCCACGCCGCGCGGGCCCCGCGCCCCCTGCTGCGCGCCGCGATCGAGAAGCTCGACCCCGGCCAGCGCGCCCACTACCGTTCCCTGTGAGCGCGCGCCGACGAACGAGTGAGGAACACCGCTGATCACCGAGGTCGCGCGGGTCCGGCCGGAACCGGCGGACGCGCTGGGGCCTGAACCCGGACGCGCCGCCTCGGCGGGCGGGCGCCGAACGGCGCCGCGCCCCAGACGGGGGCACGGCGCCGGATCCGCTACTCGGAGGGTTCGGGCAGGGGCGGGCACTCGATGGTCGGATTGACCCCCATGTAGTTCAACGGCCCGACGAAGATGGTTCCGACGGTGTGGCCCAGCGTCGAGCACGAGGTCTCGTCGTCGCTGAACAGACCGCGCTGGAACGCGGCGATCAGCCCGATGAGCAGCCACAGGACGACGAGGGTCGAAAGAACGATGCGTACTCGCACTCTCTGCCTCCAGGGGATTGGGGGTGGGAGGTCGTGTTGTCTTCGCCAGAGACCTACCCGCGAGACGCGACGTTTCACTCGGTCCCGCCTCCCGCTTCTCTGGAGACCCGTCCCTCCCCTCAACGCGCGCCGTCCGCGGCTCAGGGCCACACGTCGAACCGCCACCTGGTGGGGCCGTGCGGCAGCTCCGAGACCGGGAAGGCGAACACCGTCGACGGGGGAATCGTGAACACCCGGTAGGGCGGAGGGCCCGCGGTCGGCGCGCCCTCCGGTCCGGTCAGCCCGCCGTCCCCGGCGACCGGAGCCCATCCGTGGCGTTCGGCGTAGGCCGCCGCCACCCGTTCCAGCAGGTCGGCGTCCAGCACCCGCTCGGCGGTGCCCTCCACCACCACGTCCATGAGGCCGGTGGCGAAGGCCAGGCTCACCTGCGGCGAGGCGGCCAGCAGCCGGGACTTGGCGGTGCCCTCGCCCGACGCGAAGAAGGGCTGCCCGTCCACCCACACCGCCAGCACCGGCCGGGTGTGCGGGTGGCCGTCCGCGCGCGTCACGGTCAGCCAGCACGTCGCGGCCGACTCCGTCAGGTGGGGGAGCACCTCCTCCCACACACCGGGTGCCTCACTGGTCAGGGACTGCGCCTGGGGGCTGGGGAACACGTCGCGCTCCTCGGGTCTGGCCTGAACGAGCGGACCACACTAGCCGTGCGCACCGACACTCAGGCGGCGACCAGCGCGGTGTGTCGCGTGCGCACCGCGAAAGCGGTGAACACCACCGCGGCGGCCACGGCCGTGGCGAGCATGACCGCGGTCATGCTGGACAGGGACACCGGGCCGGTCAGCCCGGCGGTCGAGGCCAGGCCGGAGCCGATGCCGAACTGGAGCGTGCCCAGCAGGGCCGAGCCGCTTCCGGCGATCTTCGGCGGCTGCCCGTCCAGGGCGAGCGCGGTGGCGTTCGGCGACACCAGTCCGGTGAACACCATCATCACGAATAGCGCGGCGGTCACCGTCACCAGGCTCGCTCCGCCCGAGGCCCCCAGGGCCGCCAGCGCGGTCACCGAGGCGATCGACCCGGCCAGGCCCAGGAACAGGCGGCGGTGGATCTCGACCCGGCGGATCAGGTAGGCGTTCAGCTGGTTGCCGATGATCATCCCGAGCGTGGTCACCGCGAACACCATGCTGAACTCCTGGGCGCTGGCCCCGAAGCGGGAGTGGGCCACGAAGGAGAACGTCGAGATGTAGGTGAAGCTCATCCCGAAGCTCAGCGCGAGCGTGAGCGTGGGAGCGGTGAAGCGGACGTCGCGCAGCAGGCGGCCGAACACGTGCAGCTGCGCCCGCGGGCTGACCCGTTCGCGCTGCTCGGGCGGCAGGCTCTCGGGCAGGCCGAACAGCACCAGGGCGAAGGTCGCCAGCCCGGTCGCGCCGAGCACGGCGAAGAGCAGCTGCCAGGGCCCGAAGAAGAGCAGCTGGCCGCCCAGGATCGGACCGAGCATGGGCGCCAATCCGGAGAGCAGCACCAGCCGGGAGAAGAAGGTGGCGGCGGCGTCGCCGTCGAACACGTCCCGCACGATCGCGCGGGAGATCACCAGTCCGGCCGCGGCCGACAGCCCCTGGCCGAAGCGCAGCAGGCTGAACATCTCCACGCTGCTCACCGTCGCGATGGCGAGGGTGGTGGCGGTGAACACGCCGATGCCGACCAGCAGCGGCGCACGGCGCCCCCACCGGTCGCTGAGCGGGCCGATGACGAGCTGGCCCAGGGCCAGACCGGCCATCACCGAGGTCAGGGTGAGCTTGACGCTGGCCTCGCTGGTGCCCAGGTCGGAGGCGATCTGGGGCAGCGCGGGCAGGTACAGGTCGGTGGCGAGCGGACCGATCGCGGACAGCACGCCGAGGACGAGGACGAGCAGCAGCGTGCGGCGGCGCGTCCGTGCCGTGGCGGCGGTGGTGTCCTGGCGGGCCGGTCCGGCCTGCGCCGGCACGTCGTGGTGGTTCAGGGGGTCGTGGGTGGACGGGACGTTCAGGGTGTCCGGGACGACCTGGACGTCCGTGGTGATCGGGGCACGACGATTCGGACGTGCGGAAGCAAGGGTCACCGAGGCTCCAACGCGGGGAAAGGTATCGACAAGCGGTGCGCGGTACGCGGGGGCGCCGTGAACCGCCTTCGGGCGGGGCGCCGGCAGAAGTCCCATGAGCGGACCAGAGGGTCCCGGGATCACTTCCGCCTCCAACACAAGGCTAGGAGCAAGCAATCCCCGCTTTACCCGACACGTCGAGTGATCCGAATTACGGTGCTGGAACACCCTGCTGGTAAAGGGATTCGGTTCGCTGTGACGACGCCCATGCGGGAGGAAGCGCCATCGGGTCGCCGGGTTCTGCTCGTACTCCCGGCCGCGCGGCGCGTGATTCGGAATAGTTACCCGGTGGTAGTTCCGCTGGGCGAAACACGCCTTTCGGTGGCGCGCGTCCTGTGAAGAAAAGAGCGGCCGTGGAGGGCGCGTCCCAGGAGCTCACAGGCTTCCGC
This sequence comes from Nocardiopsis synnemataformans DSM 44143, assembly GCA_000340945.1. Taxonomy (GTDB): domain Bacteria; phylum Actinomycetota; class Actinomycetes; order Streptosporangiales; family Streptosporangiaceae; genus Nocardiopsis; species Nocardiopsis synnemataformans. The sequence continues at coordinate 15,008 of ANAW01000210.1, forward strand.
GTGCGGGGTTCCGCTCCCCGGCGGTCGCCGTCGTGCGACGCCTGTGTGCGGGCCGCGAAGCCGACCGGTATTCCGGGGCGGTGCGGGCCGCGCATTTCGAAGAGCTCCGCCGAAGAAGGCTTTTCGCGGCCGGAGACGCTTTCGGTATTTCCTTTCGGCGGCCTTTTGCGGGAGGGGGGGTTCTCGCGGGCGCGGCGCGTTTCCATGCGGCCGGTTCACATGGGCGGCTCCGGACGTGGGAAGGCGATTCCTGTATCCGGTTCCGGAACCTGTACGGGGGGCGCGCCGTGCACGGAGAAGCGCCGGGCGGGCCGCGGCGTCGGTGACGGCCCGGCGGTCCCGCTCCGGAGAGGGCCCGGGGCGAAGGAGACCGGCGGCCCCGGGCGCCCCGGGACGGGAAGGCGCCCGGGCCCCTCCCTCCCGGCGCGTCCCGGCCTGGCAGCCGTTTGGCAGCCTCCTGGCAGAACGGTCCGGCACCGTTCGTTCCGGAGGTGTTTCGCGATGATGTTCATCGAGTTGTTCGTCCCCAAGGGTTCCCTCGCACCGGAACGGCTCCGCCGACTGGCCGAGCGCCTGGGCACCGTGACCGAGCTGACCGAGGGGGAGGAGATCCAGCCCGGATGGGATCAGGTCCTCGGCACCCTGATGCAGGTGGTGGTGCACGAACCCGAGGTGTGGGTGGTCGGCCAGCGCGCCCTCGGCGCCGACGCCGCGCCCCGGTACGCGGTGCGCTTCCACGTGCCGGGCCCGTGGCGCAAGGCCATGAGCGACGCCCTGGTCGCCTACGCCACCAGGGTCGTCGCCGACGTCGAGGCCGACGCCGAGCGGCCCTACCGGGAGCCCGTGGTCCAGGTGCAGGTCGTCGGGGTGCCCGAGGGCAGCATGGGCGTGTTCGGCAGGGCGGTCGACTCCGAGGCGCTCGTGGAGCTGATCAGCGAGCCCTACGCGGAGGACCTCGCCCGGGGGCGGGCGGTGCGCGACCCGCTGTGCGGGGTGATCGTCCCCCTCAACGACACCGCCGTCACCCTGGAGTGGGAGGGGACGCTGCACGGGTTCTGCTGCTCCGACTGCCGCCAGGAGTTCCTGCGCAAGCGGCGCAGGGAGGCGGCACCGGCGTAGGGGCGCGACCGGCACAGGAGGCGTCGGGGGCCCGGCCGTGCGGCCACGGGGACGGCTGGCGGACGTCCGGCCCTACCCGGCCCCGGCCCCGGACGGGGGCCGGGGGCCGCGGGCGGCCAGGCCGTCGAGTTCGGCGCGCAACGCCGCCAGGGCCTCCTCCGGCGTCAGGCCGCTGGCACGGTCGTAGTCGGCGCGGTGGGCACGCAGTGCGCGTGTCAGCCGGGCGACGTCGGGGTGGTGCGGGCTGGGGCCGCCGCGCAGCGCGTGGGCGACCCCCAGGACGCGCGCCGCCCGCGCGGGCTCGCCCCCGCACAGGAACAGGTCCGCGGCGGCCACGGCCACCTGGGCGATCATCGGCAGGTCCGGCAGGGTGTCGGCCAGGGCGAAGGCCCCGTCCAGGTGGCGGACGGCCGCGCCGAGGTCGCCGGTGACCGCGGCCAGGTGCCCGGCCGCGGCCCGGTACAGGGCCCGGTCCGGCGGCTCGCCCTCCCCGACCGCCTCGCCCGCGAGGTCGAGCAGCCGCCCGGCCCGCGCCAGGTCCCCCTCGTGGCGGGCCAGATCGGCCAGGCAGACCCGGGCCAGGGCCACCTGACGGGTGGAAGCGGCCTCGGCGACCACGTCCTCCAACTGGGCGCGTGCGCGGTCGGTGTTCCCGGTGTCGACGTAGGCCATCGCCAGCCACACCCGCTGCCCGTGCTGGTCGCCCAGCTCGCGGGTCAGGGCCAGCGCCTCCTCCAGCACGGCGGTGGCCTCGCCGTTGTCGCCGTCCGCGGCGCGGGCGTAGGCCAGGGACATCAGCAGCAGCGACAGCCCCCACCGCTCACCGGCCTCGCGGAAGGCGGACATGGCCTGCTCGACGTCCTCCCGGTCCCGCGCGGCGTCACCGGAGGCGCCGCCGAGGAAGGAGCGGGCCAGCCAGAGCATCGCCCGCGTCCAGGGGTCGGGGTGCGCCAGGTGCGGTTCCAGGGCGGCGGTCCCGTCGGCGGTCCGTCCCTCCGCCAGGGCCAGCAGCGCCGTCACGAACGCGCCGACGGGGTCGGCCGTGCCCGGCGGCGGTCCGACCACGTCCCCGGCGCCGGTGAGCTCACCCGCGAACACGGCGTTGAGCAGGTAGGCGGCGGACGCGCGCACCCGGGCGTCCCGTTCCCGCTCCCGCGCTTCCGGGGCCAACGCGCGCATCCGGGCGTCCCGCTCCCGTTCCCGCGCTTCCGGGGCCAACGCGCGCATCCGGGCGTCCCGCTCCCGTTCCTGTTCCGATTCCCGTTCCCGCGCCTCCGGAGCCGACCCGCGCAGGACCGCCCCGAGCTGGACGACCGCGTTGGCGTGGTCGCCGCGCACGGCCCAGAACAGGCCCAGCGCCGACCCCAGCCGCACGGCGGTCCCGGCGTCGCCGCCGTCGCGGGCGTGGCCCAGCGCGGCGAGCAGGTTGTCGTGGTCGTCCGCCAGCCGCGCCAGCCACTCCGTCTGCCTCGGCCCCCGCAGGAGGGGCTCGGCGTGCTCGGCCAGGTCCAGGAAGCACGCGGCGTGGGCGGACCGGGCCTCGTGCAGTCGGCCGGTCGCGGCCAGGCGTTCCGTCCCGTACTCACGGATGGTGTCCAGCATCCGGTACCGGTCGCCGCCCGTCTCCAGCAGCGACCTGTCCACCAGGGAGTACAGGGTCTCGGCGGCCACGCCGACGTGCTCGGCCGCCGCGGCGGTGAGGGTCTGGAAGACGGACAGCCGCTCGGCCGCGTCGCGTTCGGCGGGGGTGAGCAGGTCCCAGCTCCACGCGACCACCCCGCGCAGCGTACGGTGGCGGGCCGGGGCCGTGCGGCTGCCGACGCCCAGGATCCGGAACCGGTCGTCCAGACCGGCGGCGAGCGCCCCGACCGACATCGAGCGCAGACGCGCGGCGGCCAGCTCGATGGCCAGCGGGAGACCGTCCAGGCGCGCGCAGACCCGGTCCGCCTCGCCGGTGGGGGAGAAGTCCGGACGCACCGCCCGAGCCCGGTCGGTGAACAGCCGCCGCGCCGCCTCCGGAGCGAGCGGGGGCACCGGGCACAGGGCCTCCCCCGCGACGCCGAGCGGTTCGCGGCTGGTGGCCAGGACGCGCAGCCGGGGGCAGCGGCCCAGCAGTTCCTCGGCCAGCCGGGCGGCGGCGTCGACGACGTGTTCGCAGCAGTCCAGGACCAGCAGGGTGTCGGTGACCGACAGCGCCTCGACCAGGCGTGCCACCGGGTCGGCCGGGACCCGCAGGCCGAGCGCCCCGGCGACCGCGAGGGGGACGCCGCCGGGGTCGCCGACCGGTCCCAGCTCCACCAGCCACACCCGGCCGCCGGTGCCGGCGGCGGCGACCGACGCCAGCCGGGTCTTGCCCACGCCGCCCGGACCGACCAGGGTGACCAGCCGGTGCTCGGCCAGCCGCTCGCCGACCAGCCGCAGTTCGTCCTCCCGGCCGACGAAGGCGTTGAGCGGGGCGCGCAGGTTGCCGTGCGGGGCGGGCACGGTCTCCGGCGCGGACGTTGTCGCGGGGTCAAGCTGCACGGAACGCTGCGGCCGCGCGGGAACGGGCGGCGGCTGCGTTGCCCCGAGACCCGGTGGCAGCGTCTTCTGCGGCACTGTAGCGGGGTCCGGCGGCGCCAGCGCGGGAGCCGGGAACGCGGGTACGGGATCGCCCTCCTCGCGCAGGATCCGCAGGTGGAGCGCGCGCAACCGCGGCCCGGGGTCGGTACCCAGCTCCTCGGCCAGCCGGGTCCGGTAGGAGGCGTAGGCGGACAGGGCCTCGGCGCGCCTGCCCTCGGCGTCGAGCGCGGCGACGAGCAGTGTGCGCAGGCGCTCGCGCAGGGGGTGCTCGGCGGCCAGCGCCTCCAGTTCGGCGGCGCTCGGAGCCCGGCCGGGCAGGGCCAGCCCGGCCTCGGCCCGGTCCTCCACCGCGCCCAGGCGCAGTTCCGCCAGGCGAATCGCAGCGGCCTCGACGTAGGGCAGCGGGGCGATGTCGGCCAGCGGTTCGCCCCGCCACAGTCCCAGGGCCCGGTCCAGGTGTTCGGCCGCCTCGCCGTGCCGACCGGCCCGCAGGGCGTCGTGTCCCCGCCGCGCCAGGCGTACGAGGAGCAGGGCGTCGACGGCGTCGGCGGGGAGGTCCAGGCGGTACCCGGCCGGTTCGGAGCGCAGGGCGCCGGGGTCGGGGAGGGCCCGCCGCAGCCGGGAGACCAGTGAGTGCAGTGCGGCCTGGGGGTTCTCCGGGCCGTACGCGTCGCCCGCCTCCGGCCACAGGTCCTCGGCCAGGGTCCGGTGGCCGACCGGGCGGCCCGCGTCCAGGGCGAGCCGGGCCAGCAGCGCGCGTAGGCGGGGCCCGCCGACGTCCGTGCTCCGGCCGTCGGCGACCACCAGCAGGGGACCCAGGATCGCGACACGCATACCGGCATTCTCCCCCGGGGCGGGACCCGGCCGGTTCCCTCCCGGCCCTGCCGGAGCCGACTTCGCCGCGTACGGAGACGCCGCGCGGCCGGAACCGGGCCTCCCGGGAGGAACGGGCGACCGCCCCGGAGCCGGATCGGGCCCGTGAGCGGGCCGCCGGGGCGAGTGCCGGGGCGCCCCGACCGAAGCGCGGCGGCGCGGGATCCCCGCCGTTTCCCGGTGCGGCCGCATAGCGGGAACAGCGGAATGGTAATTCCCATAAGGCGTGTGCTACTCTGGCCGGGTAAGGGTTTATGGGGAAAGAAAAAATGTTTCCCCCGGCCTTGTTCTCGGCCGTTATCCGGTTATTCTCGGCATATGCCAAGCACCCTTTCTCCCGTCGTGCTGTCCGCGTCCGTCATGACCCACCCCCGCCGGATCGCCGACGCGCGCCGCGTCCTGGACTCCCTGGGCGTCGCGGACGCCTGCATCGCCGTGGACCCCGAGCCCGACGGGCCGCCCAGTTCCCTGCGCGCCTCCCAGGTCGCCTTCTCCAGCGCGGAACGCTTCGGCTCCACCCACCACCTCGTCCTCCAGGACGACGTCCGCGTCTGCGCGGATTTCGCCGCTTCCGTGCGCGACGCGGCGGAAAGGAATTCCGGGGCCGCACTCTCCCTTTTCGTGGAATGGGGTTCGCGCACCGCCTATCTGACCCGGTGGGCGGTGTTTACCGGCGCCGGAGCGGTTCCGGTGGTCAACCCCTACATGCCCACGCTGGCCCTTCTCCTGCCGCGGGACCTGGCCGTGGACATGGGCCGCTTCATGGCGGACGCCGAGGGCCGCTCCGACGACCGCGCCGCCCTGCGGTTCCTGCGGGAGCGCGGCACGCCCGCCCTGGTCGCGGCGCCCAACCTGGTCGAGCACGAGGACCTGCCCAGCATCAAGGGCAACGACGGCCACGGGCTCCGGCGCTCGGCCTGCTTCGCGGCGGAGGGCGCCCGCTTCGGCGGGCCGGTCCTGGACCTGCCCCCGTTGCTGCCGTTCCTGCGCTGGAACACCGGAGAGGCCGTGGTCATCGACACCGGCGACGACGTACCCGGGGCCCACCGGCCCACAGCGGGCGTCCTGGCGGAGTGGGGCGCGGCGCCGGAAGAGCTGCGCCGGGACTGCGCCGAGCACCTGGGCAGCGACTCCGGACCGCTGTTCGCGCTGTGGACCACCGCCGCCGCCTTCGGCGCGGTGCAGCAACAGCACTGGCCGGGCACGGTGGCCGGGCTGCGCGCCCGACGGGACGATCCCCTGGTCGGGCGCGCGCTGGCCACCTTCGCGCCGGGAGCGCTGCGCGTCGCCCTGGACCCGGACCGGCTGGCACAGCTCTCCGGGCGGCTGGTACCGGCGGTGCTCGCCGCCATGGAGTACGGGGCCCGCCTCACCGCCGCTCGCCCCGCCTGAGCGGGCGGAGGCCGGGGCGGCGAGGTCCACGGCCCGCGGCCCGGCTCGGGCCCCGGCCCGGCCCCGGCTCGCGGGCCGCACCCCTCAGTGGCCCCGGTCGATCCACTCCTGGAGGTGGGGGACCTCGGCGCCGATCGTCGTGGACTCCCCGTGCCCGGTGTTGACCACCGTGTCCTCCGGCAGGCTGAACAGCCGGTCGCGGATGGACTCCACGATCGTCGGGAAGTCCGAGTAGGACCGTCCCGTCGCCCCCGGGCCGCCCCGGAACAGGGTGTCGCCGCTGAACAGCACGCCCAGCTCGGGCGCGTACAGGCACACCGCGCCCGGGGCGTGCCCCGGGGTGTGCAGGACGGTCAGCGTGGTCCCGGCGATCCTGACGTCCTGTCCCTGGGACAGCTCGGCGTCGGGCGCACGGTCCGGGTGGGTCATGTCCCACAGCACCCGGTCGGCCGGGTGCAGCAGGATGGGCGCACCCGTGGCCTCGGCCAGCGCCGGGGCCGCGTTGACGTGGTCGTTGTGCGCGTGCGTGCACACCACCGCCACCAGTTCGCGGTCGCCCACCGCGCCCAGGATCGCGCCCGCGTCGTGCGCGGCGTCGATGACCAGTGCCTGGTCGCGGTCGCCCACGATCCAGACGTTGTTCTCGACCTCCCACTCCCCGCCGTCCAGGGCGAAGACCCCCGAGGTGGTCAGGTGTTCCACGCGCGCGCCGCTCACAGGACCACCACCGAGCGCAGGACCTCGCCGCGTTCCATCCGGCCGAAGGCCTCCTCGACCTCGCCGAGTTCGATCTCCTCGGTGACGAAGCCGTCCAGGTCCAGGCGTCCCTGGAGGTAGAGGCCGATGAGCACGGGGAAGTCGCGTGAGGGGAGGCAGTCGCCGTACCAGGAGGACTTCAGCGCCCCGCCGCGGCCGAACACGTCCAGCAGCGGCAGCTCCAGGCGCATCTCCGGCGTGGGCACGCCCACCAGTACGACCGTGCCCGCCAGGTCGCGCGCGTAGAAGGCCTGCTCGTAGGTCCTGGGGGTGCCCACGGCGTCGATGACCACGTCGGCGCCGAAACCGCCGGTCAGGTCGCGGATGGTCTCGACCGGGTCGGTGAAGGAGGCGTTGACGGTGTGGGTGGCGCCGAAGCCGCGCGCCCATTCGAGCTTGCGGTCCTCCAGGTCCACGGCGATGATCCGCCCGGCCCCGGCCAGCCGCGCGCCCGCGACGGCCGCGCTGCCCACGCCGCCGCAGCCGATGACGGCGACCGAGTCCCCCAGGCCCACGCCGCCGGTGTTGATGGCGGCGCCGATCCCGGCCATGATCCCGCAGCCCAGCAGACCGGCCGCGGCGGGCGAGGCCTGCGGGTCCACCTTCGTGCACTGCCCGGCGGCGACCAGGGTCTTCTCCGCGAACGCGCCGATGCCCAGGGCGGGGGAGAGTTCGGTGCCGTCCTCCAGGGTCATCCGCTGCTCGGCGTTGTGCGTGTCGAAGCAGTACTGGTGCCGTCCCCGGCGGCAGGCGCGGCAGTCCCCGCACACCGCGCGCCAGTTCAGGATCACGTGGTCACCCGGTGCGACGGTGGTCACGCCCTCGCCCACGGACTCCACCATGCCCGCGGCCTCGTGCCCGAGCAGGAAGGGGAACTCGTCGTTGACGCCGCCCTCGCGGTAGTGCAGGTCGGTGTGGCACACCCCGCACGCCTGCACCCTGACCACGGCCTCGCCGGGGCCCGGATCGGGCACGACGACCGTGGTGATCTCCACCGGGGCCCCCTTGGACCGGGAGATCACCCCTTGTACCCGCTGAGACATCTTCGCTAACCCCCACACGTGGCCGGAGGCGGCGCGGGTACGCGCCGCTTCCGGCACCATTCCCCACCCGCGTCACACCTATCCCGGCCCGGGGGCGCCGTCCTGCGCCGGACGGTCTCCGCCGGTTTCCGAGGGGCGTGCCGAGGAGCGCGGTCCGGGGGCCGCGCCGGTCACGTCCCCGAACCCGGGCGGACGATCATGAGCACGACGACGGACGCCCACACCAGGTTGTAGATCCCGGTGATCATCGACAGCGTGCGCAGCGCGCGGGGGTCGCCGGGCTCGCGGAGCGCCTCGCGCTGGCGGGGGTAGACGAGCGCCGCCAGCATGAGGCCCGCGACGGCGGTGAGCAGCATCGAGACGATGATCCAGATCTCGCCCATCCGGCCCTGGAGCAGGGCCAGGGCGATCCCGACCGCGGGGACGACGATCCCGGCGACGGCGTAGCCGCGGGTGGTGCGGTGCAGCAGGGCGGCCACGGCGGCGTTGCGCTCGCCCGGGTCGCGCCCGTCGGGGGAGCGGGCGCCCGTGGGCGCGTCCGCGGTCCCCGCGTCGGCGGCGCCGACGGTGGCGGGCACAGCGGCGGCGACGGGGGCGAACCGCGGGAAGAGGCTGGCCGCGACGGTCGATCCGCCGACGAACACGATGGCGGCGAGCACGTGGACCGAGAGCAGCAGGTGTTCCATGGGATCTCCTTCTTCCTTCAGGTTGCCTGAAGCATATCCCTGGTTTCAGGCAGCCTGAAGGAGGGGTCGGTTCGCGACCCCGGAGATTCCCCCGCGAAGTGGGGTCGGCGGCGGACCGCCGCTCAGGCGGCGCCCGGGGCGCCGAACGCCGCGCGCACGGCGTCGCCCACCCGCCGCTGCACGGGGTCGGCGTCCGGACCGAACATCGCGGTGTCCACCGCGGCCACCGCCTGTCTGGCCGCGTCGAGCAGGCGGGCGCCCTCGTCGGTGATCTCGATCGCCGAGGCGGCCCCGGCCCGCGACGTGTGGTCGCGCACCAGGCCCGCGGCGACCAGCGACTTCACCGAGCTGTGCACGCTCTGGACCGTGATCCCCGACATCCGCGCCAGGTCGCTGAACGAGATGCCCGGGACCCCGGAGATGTGGCCGAGCAGCCCGAGCCGGGCGACCGTGAGGTCCAGGGGGGCGAGCGCGGCGTTCAGTTCGGTCTCGATACCGCGCGCCAGGGTCAGCAGGATGATCGAGGGGCTGGTCACGGGCGGGCCGGGGCGGTTGTTCTCGGTGCTCACCCTCCCCAGTCTCCCCCACCGCGCGGGGCTGCCCCGCCCCCGGGCCCGGCGCGGCTATGAGGACCTGAGGCTGCGGCACACGGTCTTTCCCAGGCCCTCCGCCTCGCCCGGTCGGGGTTCGTCACCGAGCGATGCGGTGAGACGGATCGGTGCGGGCGGTGCCCGCCGCGAGGCGACGGGCACCGCGATCCAGGACGCGCCCTGAGCGGAGCCGGGCCGGATGCGCCGTGTGCGGCGCGGAGCCCGGAGCGCCCTGACGGGCGGGTCAGCGGGTGAAGTCGTCGGGGCCCCGGGCGGGACCGTGGTAGAACACGCGGTCCGGCTCCTCCTCGGGCACGGACGGGTAGGTCGGGCCGTTCCCGGCGGGCGCGCGGCGGGCGGCCAGCTCCAGGACCGGCGCCAGCATGGCCTCGGCGACCGCGTCGCGCAGCCCCGGGAGCAGCGCGTACAGCACGTCGCCGGGGCACGCGGTGGCGTTGAAGTCGCGGTGGCCCAGGATCGCGCTGTGCGGATCGAGCCGGTAGGCCCCGCACAGCCACGCCAGGGTGGCCACCAGCGCGTCGGTCAGGGCCTCGGTCGGGCCCACGCTCGTGTACAGGCCCTCGTTCTCGATGCCGACGCAGGTGCTGTTGTTGTTGGCCACGTGGGCGCCCATGACGTGGCTCCCCTCGCGGATGGCGGCGAGGCTGCGGTCGCGGCCCTCCATGACGTGGCCGCCGCGGCTGATGGTCAGCTGCTGGCCGGTGTCGAGCCAGCCGTTGGAGTCCATGTGGTAGTTCTGGATCGCCCTGGACAGGGCGTAGGCGTGGCCGAGCGAGTAGTCGGTGCTGTTGGCCGTGGCGGTGTGGTGGACCACGATGTAGCTGGGCGCGGTGGACAGGATCTGGATCCGGCCCGCGGGCGAGCGCGCTCCCCAGTCGGTCCGGGCGTGCAGGGACGGTTCGGCCACCCCCGCGGAGGCGCTCGCGCCGCCCGCGGTGAACGCCCCGCCGAGGACGGCGGCGCCGGAGGCCAGCGCCGCCCCGCGCAGGATGGTGCGTCTGTCCGGACCTGACCGGTGGGTGTTGGTCATGGGTGATCCTTCGGCTCGTGTCATGACTTGCCAGTCCATAAGAGAACACGGACCACCCACGGTGCACAAAGGGCGACGCGGCGAATTTCCCCTGCCGTGACCGGCCAGAACGCCACCCTTTGACCCCATGGGTAGAAGTAGGTCGTTGGTGTACAAGACGGCGAAGAAACGATAGAGCGGGAATGCGCGTTTTCCGCTGTTCCATCCCCGCCTTTTTGTGCATCTTTTCCGTTGTCCTCGACAAGTCTTTTCCGAACCGCGGTGCCCGAGCCCGGCGCCGGCGCCCTTACCTGCGCCGCTGTCCGGCCCCGGGCGGTTGCTGTACAGTTCCTGACTACTCAGGCGACCCGTGCCCCCGGGCTCCTTCTCCCCCCACCCGGAGAACCAGCGGAAAGAAGAAGAGGACCCATGACGAGTACGACCACCGAGAGGACCGGGCGCCCCGGGACGGTGGAGGCGGCCTTCCTGCTCCTGCTCGCCCTGATCGCCGTCGACCTCGTGCTGTGGGTGCTGAACGTGTTCGTTGTCGCCCCCACCGGGCTGGACAGTATGCGCGCGGCCGCGGGTGAGGAGGGAGGCCTGCGCCAGGCCGCCGTGTCCGGCGCCGTCACGCTGCTGTTCGCGGCGGTGGGCGTCCTCCTCGCCGTCCTGGTGCGCCGGGGCCGCAACTGGGCGCGCCTCCTGGTCACCGCCGCCGGTGCCCTCGTCGCGCTCATGGACCTGGCCACCGTCAACATGGACGCCACCGTGTGGCCGCCGGACGGGATGTCGGCCTACGACCTCCTCGGCGAGGCCGTTCCGGGACTGCTGGGGCTGTCCGCCCTCGTGCTGCTGTTCCTGCCCGCGTCCAACGCCTACTTCTCGCGCGGGGCGCGAGCCGAGTAGGTGCTGCGGCGGACGGCCCCGGCGTCAGCCGGTGCCCGGGCCGTGCGTGACGACCACGGACGTTACCTCAGGCAGGCCCGCCCAGACGCCGGTCGCGGTGGCGGCCCCGGCGCAGTCGTCGTCCTGGCCCGGAAAGCGGCGCGGGGCCCAACGGAGGGTGAAGTCCCGTCGGGCCCCGCGCAGTCCGGTTCGGGCTCAGGCCACGGGCTCGGGCGCGCGGTCCCGCTCCCGGGAGCGGGAGGCCAGGCGTCCGGTGCGGTGCAGCCACCAGTCCGCGACCAGGGTGCCCAGGGGAGGCACGGACGCGGCCAGGGCGACCAGCGTCGCCCACAGGTTCCAGCGCAGGTGCAGGGCGGCGGCCAGGGTGACCACCACGTAGAGCACGAAGGCGCCCCCGTGCAGGGGGCCGAAGAGGTGGACGCCCGCCTCGCTGCCGCTGCCCAGGTACTTGACGTACATGCCGCCCAGGAGGCCGATCCAGGTCAGGGCCTCGATGACCGCCACCACGCGGAAGACGGTCGCTGTGACACGGGGACTGATGCTCACGCTGTTCCTCGGACTCGCTCGGACTGGACAGGAGGAGGTTCCCGGCGCCCGCCGGGCCCGGACCGCTCCCAGGCTAGGACACGTTTTCGAGTGACCGGATCCGGGTCGGGCGGTGCGAAAGCGCACGTTCGGGCGCCCTCCGCGCGCCGTCAGCCCAGGGCCTCCACCACGACCTCGGCGGCCCCGGCGACCAGCGCGTTGTCGTACTCGGCGTCCTCCGCCTCGCGGCTGGACATGACGGCGAGGACGATGGGGTCGCCCTCCGGGGGCCAGAGGACGGCGATGTCGTTGCGCGTGCCGTAACTCCCGTTCCCCGTCTTGTCGCCGACCTCCCAGCCCTCCGGCACCCCGGCGCGGATCAGCTCGTCCCCGGTCAGGTTGTCGACGAGCATCCGCGTGAGCACCTCGCGCCGGTCCTCCGGAAGCGCGTCGCCGAGGACGAACTCGCGCAGGCTCCCGGCCATGGCGCGCGGCGTGCTCGTGTCCCGGGTGTCCCCGGGCGTCCACCGGCTCAGGCCGGGCTCGACGCGGTCGGCCTCGATCACGTCGTCGCCCATCTCCTCCATCGCCTCCTCGAACCCGTCGGGTCCGCCGAGTTCGTCGAAGAGCAGGTTGGCGGCGGTGTTGTCGCTGTGGCGGACGGCGGCGTCGGCCACCTCCACCAGGGGCAACCCGGTGTCGACGTGCTGCCCGGTGACCGGTGAGTGGCCGAACACGTCGTCGGCGTCGTAGGTGACGGCCTCCTCCATCTCCTCGGGAGTGTTCTGCTGGAGCACCAGCGCCGCGGTGAAGGCCTTGTGGGTGGAGCAGTAGGCGAACCGCTCGTCGGAGCGGTGCGCGACCTCCTCGCCGCTGCCGGTGTCCACCGCGTAGACGCCCAGCCGCGCGTCGAACTCCTCCTCCAGATCCGCGAACTCGTCGGCGAACCCGGCGGAGAGGTCGGCCGGGGCCGACCGCCCGGCCGATCCCTCCGCCGAGGGTCCGGCCGAGGGCTCCGCTCCCGTGGCCGGGCCGGAACCGCCCGCCCCGCAGGCGGAGGCGGGAACGAGGGCGACCGCGGCCAGGGCCGCGAGGCCGGTGCGACCTACGGACGAAAGCGACATCTTCCCTGCTCCTTCTGTCCTGGAGACGTCCGGTTCCGTGCCCGTGCGGTACGGGGCGGCGTCAGGCCAGCTCCTCCGCGACGATCTCGGCGGCCCGAGCGATCAGGGCGTTGTCGTACTCGGCGTCCTCCGCCTCGCGGCTGGACATGACGGCGAGGACGATGGGGTCGCCCTCCGGGGGCCAGAGGACGGCGATGTCGTTGCGCGTGCCGTGGCTTCCGGCGCCCGTCTTGTCGCCGACCCTCCAGTCCTCGGGCACCCCGGCGCGGATCAGCTCGTCACCGGTGGTGTTGTTGACGAGCATGTCGTTGAGCACCTCGCGCCGGTCCTCGGGCAGGGCGTCGCCGATGGTGAACTCGCGCAGGCTCTCGGTCATGGCGCGCGGCGTGCTCGTGTCGCTGGTGTCCCCGGGCGTCCAGTCGTTCAGCTCGGTCTCGATCCGCTCCGCGTCGGTGACGTCGTCGCCGATCTCCTCCAGCTCGTCCTCGAACGAGTCCGGCCCGCCCAGCTCCTCGAACAGCAGGTTGGCGGCGGTGTTGTCGCTGTGGCGGACAGCGGCGTCGGCCACCTCCGTCAGCGTCATGCCCGTGTCCACGTGCTGCTCGGTGATCGGCGAGTAGTCGACCAGGTCCTCCTCGGTGAAGGTGACGACCTCCTCCATCTCCTCGGGAGTGTTCTGCTGGAGCACCAGCGCCGCGGTGAGGGCCTTGTGCGTCGAGGCGTAGGCGAACCGCTCGTCGGGGCGGTGCGCGACCTCCTCACCGGTGCCGGTGTCCACCGCGTAGACGCCCAGCCGCGCGTCGAACTCCTCCTCCAACTGCTCGAACTCCCGGGTGGGTCCGTCGGAGGCCGCGGGGGAGGCCGACTGCTCCGCCTCGGGCGCCGCCGCGCCGTTGGCCGCCGCGCAGCCGGTGGCGGGGACGAGGACGACCGCGGCCAGGGCCGCGAGTCCGGTGCGCCGGTGGGATGAGAACACCATGTGTGCCTGCTCTTCCTGTCCTGGGTGTGCGCGGGGTTCCGGCCGGGCCCCAAAGGCGGCCCGGATCCGGGGGTCCCCCGGTCAGCCGTGCGGGAACCCGCACGCGCCGCCCTGTCGGGCGGCCTCGTCCAGCAGTCTGACCGCTGGCAATGATGCTGTCCAAGACAGAAACGACCAGTTCCATGCCAAAACGGCATACCATGAGGGTCATGGACCTCGTCGGCGCCTGCAAGGCGTTCGTGAACGTGAGCGAGAGGGGCAGCTTCACCCTCGGAGCCGCCGCCGCGCGCATCCCCCAGCCGGTCGCCAGCAGGCGCATCGCCGCCCTGGAGAGGCACCTGGGCGCCCGCCTGTTCGACCGCTCCACCCGCCGGGCGACCCTCACCCAGTTCGGCCGCGACATGCTGCCCTCGGCCAGGCGCCTGGTCCGGCTGGCCGAGGAGATGGAGCACGACGCCGAGAGGGCGGCGCTGCGGCCGCTGCGCCTGGCCGTGCCCGACACCTGCGCCACGCGCGACCTGGCCCTCCTGGGCGCCGAGGCCCGTGAGGAGGGCATCCACCTGGACTTCCGCTCCGCCGCGCCCGCGGCGCGGACCGAGCTGCTGAGCGCCCGCGAGGTCCGCGCCGCCCTGGTGGGAGTGCCGCCCGGCGAGGCCGCGTGGACGGTCCCGCTGGGCCTGGCGGGCACCGGGGAGCCGCGCGCCGGGGCCGTCTACCTGGAGACCCTGCGCCTGTCCCGCGACCGCTCGTCCTCGCGCGGACGCCGCGTCTGGCTCCAACCCGAGGACGACGTCCCCCACGTGCGCGACCCCCTCAACCGCCTGCGCGACGCCGTGGGCCTGCGGCCCGGCCAGGTCGTCCTCGCCGCCTCCCTGGCCTCCGCCGCCGCCGAGGTCCTGGGTTCGGAGGACCTCCTGCTCTGTTCGCCGCGCCAGGCCGAGGACCTGGGATTGCACTGGCGTCCCACGGGCGAGGTCCGCCTCGCCCGCGGCTACGAGGTGGCCGCCGAGACCGGGGACGAGGCCGAACGGCTGCGCGAACTCCTGGGACGGGCGATCGCCCGGTGCCTGGGCGCCCCGGCGGGGGAGGGCCAGGACCGGTCCGGCCGCGGAGGGCCGCCCGGGCACGGGCCGCTCGGGCGTCCCGGCGCAGGGGAGGAGTCCGCGTGAGCGCCACCGCACTGGTCCGCGACCTGCGCCGCGAACTCGACGAGGGGGGACTGCGGGGCTCGTTCCTCGTACGCGACCTGCGCACGGCTGAGGAACTGGGCATCGAGCCCGACCTGGAGTTCTCGACGGCCTCGCTCGTCAAGGTCCCGCTCGCCGTCGCCACGCTCGAACGGATCCGCGCCGGGGAGATCGACGGCGCCGAGCAGCTCCTCGTGCAGCCGGGCCGGATCACCACCCCGGGCCCCACCGGGATGGGCCGGTTCCGCCATCCGGCCCGCGTCAGCGTCGAGGACCTGCTGTACCTGAGCATGTGCCTGAGCGACAACACCGCCACCGACGCGCTGTTCGAGCTCACCCCTCCCGAACGGGTCGCCGCGTCGCTGCGCGCGGCCGGGCTGCGCGGCATCACCGTCCGGCACACGATGCGCGGCCTCAGCGACACCCCCGCCGACCGGCTCGGCCCCGAGGGCGCGCACCTGGCGTACTCGCTGGCCATCGGCGAGGGCACCGCCGGACGGGGGCACCGCATCGAGCAGCTCGACGTCACCCGGGCCAGCTCCGGGACGGCCCGGGCTTTCGCCGACCTGCTGGAGGCGCTGTGGCGGCCCCGGGCGATCGACCCGGGCGTGGCCGCCCGGGTGCGCGAGCTGATGGGCGACAACCTGCTGCGCCACCGGCTGGCGCCCGACTTCACCTCCGACCTCTCCCGGTGGTCGTCCAAAACCGGAACCCTGCTCAACCTGCGCCACGAGATCGGTGTGGTCGAGCACGCCGACGGCCAGGCCTTCGCCGTCGCGGTGCTGACCGAGTCGCGCGTGCCCGCCTACCACCAGCCGGGGGCCGAGGCGCTCATGGCGCGCGTGGCGCGGTCCCTGCGCGACCACCTGCGCGCGGGCGCCCGCTGACCGGAAAGGCGCACCCCTTCGCCGTGATCTTGTACTTATAGCGAGTCTGGACCGTCGAACCTCGCTATAAGTACAAGATCACCGCAGGTCAGGGCCCCTTTCGTCGCACCGGCAACATTTCCGGTCAGCTCATGGGGAGCTGGCCGGGTCCGCGGTCGCGGGACGGTCGTTCTGGCGGCGGCCTCAGCCCCGGGCGGTGAGTCCGAGCGCGGGGGCGAGCCGGGCCAGCACCGGCAGGATGTCGTCGTCCTCGGCCAGCGGCTGCACCGCGACGTGGTCCGCGCCCGCCTCCAGGTGCGCGCGCAGCTCCGCCGCCGCCGTCTCCGGTCCGCCCTGCGCGACCATGGCGTCCACCAGCGCGTCGCTGCCGCCGTCGGTGAAGTCCTCGTCGGAGAAGCCCAGGCGCCGGAAGTTGGCGAGGTAGTTGGTCAGCCGGTTGTCGACGTAGACGCTGAGCCCCCTCCTGGCGGTGCGCCGGGTCCGCTCGCGGTCCTCGCCCAGGGCCACCTTGTGCTCGGGCGCCAGCAGCGGGCGCTCGCCCAGCGCCTCGCGCGCGCCGCGGGTGAACTCCGGGTTGACCAGGTACGGGTGGGTCCCGGCGGCGCGCTCGGCGGACAGGCCGAGCATCCGCGGGCCCAGGGCGGCGACCACGCGCCGGTCCGCGGGGACGCCTCTCCGGTCGAGGACCTCCAGGTAGTCCACCACCGCGCCGAAGGGTTTGACCGCCTCGGGGCCGTTGGCCTCGCGGTGCCCCGCGCCGATGCCGAGCAGGAACCGGCCGGGGTGCTCGGACTCGATCCGGCGGAAGGAGTCGGCCACCGCCTCCGCGTCCGCGCTCCAGATGTTGACGATGCCCGTCGCGACCGCGAGCCGCGACGTCGCCTCCAGCGCCGTGGACACCTCGTCCAGGTCGGCGCCGGGGGAGCCGCCGACCCAGACGGTGCCGTAGCCCAGCCGTTCGATCTCGGCGGCCGCGTCGGCGGTCAGGTCGGTCCTCTTCACCCACACTCCGTAGGTCCCCAGGTCGACGGCGGTGGCGTTCAGGCTCATGGCAGGCCTTCCTTGGCAGTGGTGTCGGAGGCCGCCCCCGGCGGCCCGCCGAACGGACACGGGGGGACCTACCCACCTTCCGCCCCGACCGAGCGCCTTGCGTCACGGGCGGTGGGGCGTCCTCCGAGCCGGGTCACAGCGGGTGCAGGCGGGCCGCCGCGCCCGCGCGCACGGCCTCCGAGACCCGGTCCAGGGCCGGGGAGCGCAGGTTCCAGCGCTGCCAGTACAGGCGCACGTCCACGGGGTGCCCCGGGGCCAGGGCCACGAGCCGACCCGAGGCGATGTGCTCCGAGCACTGCGGTTCGGGGACCACGCCCCACCCGAACCCGAACAGGACGGCCCGGGCGAAGTCCTCCGAGGCCGGGATGTGGTGGCGGGGCCCGGAGGGCTCCCTGCCGGACTCGCGCAGGAACCGGTCCTGGAGGTCGTCGCGGCGGTCGAAGTTGAGCACCGGCGCCCGGGCGAGCAGCTCCGGGTCCGCCCGGCCGCCGAGGTGCTCCCGGTCGAAGCCCGGACTGCACACCGCGTGGTACCGCAGCGCGCCGAGCCCCGCCACGGTGCACCCCTGGACCGCCTCGGGGGTGGAGGTCACGGCGGCCATCACCGTCCCCGAGCGCAGCAGGGAGGTGGTGTGCTCCTCGTCCTCGCGGTGGATCTCGAACACCGCGCCCAGGTCGGCGGGCAGGTCCGCCAGCGCCTCCAGGAACCAGGTGGCCAGGCTGTCGGCGTTGACGGCCAGCGGCACCGACACCCGGCCCCGCTCGCGCTCGCCCAGCCGCAGCTCCGCGTCGGCGTCCTCGTCCAGCAGCAGCACCTGGCGGGCGTAGCGCAGCACCACGTCCCCGGCGGCGGTGGTCCGCACGGGGTTCGTGCGCTGGACCAGCACCCGGCCCGCGGTCTGCTCCATCGCCCGGACCCGCTGGGACACCGCCGAGGCCGTCACGTGCAGCCGCCGCGCGGCGGCCTCGAAGGTGCCCTCGTCCACCAGGGCCGTCAGGGTGCGCAGATGGTCGAACTGGAACGGCATATTAAGCCTCTCTCAGGGATGCTAAGAAAGTTTAGCTTTACTGCACACGGGTGCCGGACCTAGCGTTTCGGGGTGAACGAGACACTTCTCCCCGCCTTGCTCGGCCTCGGTACCGGGCTGGCGCTCATCGTGGCCATCGGCGCCCAGAACGCCCACGTCCTGCGGATCGGCATCGAGGGCCGCACCGGTACCGTCCTGCCGGTGGTGCTGGTCTGCGCCCTGTCCGACGCCGTGCTCATCACGGCCGGGGTCCTCGGCGTCGGCGTCGTCGTCGAGGCCGCGCCCCTCGCCGTCACCGTGGTCCGCCTGCTGGGCGCGGGCTTCCTGGTCGTCTACGGCCTGTCCGCGGCGCGCCGCGTCCTGCGCCCGGGCTCCCTCGTGGTCGGCGGCGGGCTCTCCGGCGGCCGCGGGGCCGCGGTGACCACGGCGCTGGTGCTCACCTGGCTCAACCCGCACGTGTACCTGGACACGGTGGTGTTCCTGGGCTCCCTGGCCAACCAGCAGGACGGCGACGCGCGCTGGTGGTGGACGGCGGGCGCGGTCGCGGGCAGCTTCGCGTGGTTCTTCGGGCTGGGCTTCGGCGCCCGCCTGCTGCGCCCGGTCTTCGCCCGCCCGGGCGCCTGGCGGGTCCTGGACGCGCTCATCGCCGCCGTCATGCTCACCCTGGGCGTGCGCATGGCCCTCGGAGCCTGAATCCTTCCCGCGCGGCGCCGGATCATCCGGTCAGGTCGAGCCCGTGGGCGGGGCGGCCGTGCCGGGGCGGAAGGGGTACGAGCTGCTCCGGCGCCGCCGAGCGGACCCGGCCCGCGATCCAGTCGGGCGCGTCGACCAGGTCCTCTCCCGCGCCCAGACGCACCCGGGCCAGGACCACGTCACGGGCCTCCAGCCGTTCGAGTGCCACGTCCGCGGCCTGCGCGGCGGTGTCCGCCTCCACGGCCAGGACCCGCAGGGACTTCATCGCCCAGTGGGTGGAGTCGACGGCCAGCCGGTCGAGCAGCCAGGCGTAGCGCGCCCCCACCGGGGCGCTCGCCGACGGCTCCCAGAACACCCGGTCGTGGTCGGGCAGGGGTGGGGCCACCCGCCGCCCCGGAGCCGACGTCTCCAGAAGCTCGCGCAGTTCCTCCGTCCCGGCGTCGGGGTCGGGGAGGACGAGGCTTTCGGCGCCGTCGGGGCATC
>ANAW01000210.1:33924-57380 GCA_000340945.1 Nocardiopsis synnemataformans DSM 44143
ATCGGTGACAGCAGGGGGCCCGCCACGGCGTTGGCGCGCTGTAGTGCCGAGCAGGCGTCCAGCAGCGGGCCCCACCACTCCCGGTGCGGCCACCGGGGGGAGGGGCACAGGGGTTCTCCCGGACCGGGCACGGGCACCTCCGTCGTGGTGTGGGCGGGTCCGTCGGCCCGCGCACCGCCGAATCTAGATGTTCAGGGCCTCACGTACCCAGTCGGGGCAGCGGTCACCGGTGTTCTGCTCGCAGTAGGCGTTGAACGCGCCCACCGGTTCGGGGGAGTGGGAGGGGATACGGAAGTCGACGAGGGCGCGGACGACGCGCGTGTCCACGATCTCGCACTCACGCCACCACAGCCAGCCGGAGCACTCGACCTCCCACACCTCGGTCTGGTAGCGGTAGGAGGTGCCGCCCGCCGTCTCCTGGAACTTGGTGTCGTCCGGGAAGCTCGTCGAGGTGTAGGGGTACTGCGTGGTCGCGCGGACGGCTTCCATGCTGAGGTTGTGCTTCTGGTCGATCTTGAGCGCGCCGGAGCCGCTTCCGCTCACCGGGTCGTACCTGCCCTCACGCCAGATGATCTCCCAGCCGTCGACGTCGTCCCAGCGGTTGAGGACGTCGTCCTGCTGGGCACTGGTCTCGGACCCGGTTTCCGGGACGACTCCCTCGGCGAGCAGTTCGACGTCGGATCCCTCGACTCCGAACTCCTCTAACCGCTCGATGTCGAAGGAGCCCTCCGGGCGTTCCGTGCCGGTCGCGAAAAGCCCGAAACTCACCGTTTCGCCAGCGGTCTCCGGGGTGCTCTCCGCGTGGGCGGGCGCGGCCAGGGACAGCGCCAGCGCAGCGGCCGAAGCCGCGGCGGCGACGGGGGTGAACAGGCGGACTCGTCTCATGGAAAAACCTTTCTTCACGGCGGGAAAGGAAACGAGACGAGACTTTATGGACGACTTCCAATAGGCGTCAAGCGCGACTGGACGGCGAGAAGTGAGAAAGAGGCGTTTTTGTCTCGCTTATGTGTGGTTCATGTTTTTTCCGATTCTCTCACCTGCGTACTCGCGGATATGTTCGGGCGAGTGGCCGGAGTTGGTCATTTTGCGCACCCGGTTCCATTTTCTGGCAGCGGTTGATGGTGGTGACGGTGGGTTCGTTGGGAATGCGCTGGCCGCGTCGTCCACGGTCCGCGTGCGAGCGGCCACCGTCGGGCGCCGCGGCGCCCCTCAGATGGCTCCCGCGGGCGGTGCGCGGTGTGGCCCGGGTCTCCTGCTGGGTGGCCGTATGCGCCCTGCTCATAAAACGTTTCAAGTGTGGAAGGCCCGCCTGGCCAGGCGAAGGGGCGGGTAAACCTTGACACGTGAGAAGAGCTGGCGGTAGTTTCAGCGCAACCTGAGTGAAACGATTCAATGGGCTTCCTCGCCGGTCGGACCGGCGGGTGCGCCCTCCCCGAACGGAGCTCCACCGTGGCAGCACTCCCCGAACGCGGCGCGGACGCCCTGGCCGTCCTGCGGCGCCAGCACATCGAACTCCCCTCCTGGGCCTTCGGGAACTCCGGTACCCGGTTCAAGGTGTTCGCGCAGCCCGGCGTCCCCCGCGACCCCTGGGAGAAGGTCGCCGACTCCGCCGAGGTCCACCGCCTCACCGGGGTCGCCCCCACGGTCGCCCTGCACATCCCCTGGGACCGGGTCGACGACTACGCCGCGCTCGCCGCCCACGCGCGCGACCTGGGCATCGGCGTCGGCACCATCAACGCCAACGTCTTCCAGGACGACGACTACAGGCTCGGCAGCGTCACCAACCCCGACCCGGGCGTGCGCCGCAAGGCGATCGACCACCTGCTGGAGTGCGTGGACGTCATGGACGCCACCGGCTCGCGCGACCTCAAGCTGTGGTTCGCCGACGGCACCAACTACCCCGGCCAGGACGACCTGCGCGCCCGCCAGGACCGCCTGGCCGAGGCCCTGTCCGAGGTCTACGACCGGCTCGGCCCCGACCAGCGCCTGCTGCTGGAGTACAAGCTCTTCGAGCCCGCCTTCTACGCCACCGACGTCCCCGACTGGGGCACCGCCTACGCCCACTGCCTGGAGCTGGGGGAGAGGGCCGTGGTCTGCGTGGACACCGGCCACCACGCCGCGCACACCAACATCGAGTTCATCGTCGCGTTCCTGCTGCGCGCCGGGAAGCTCGGCGCCTTCGACTTCAACTCGCGCTTCTACGCCGACGACGACCTCATGGTCGGCGCAGCCGACCCCTTCCAGCTCTTCCGCATCATGTACGAGGTCGTGCGCGGCGGCGGCCTGGCCGCCGACACCGGGGTCGCGTTCATGCTCGACCAGTGCCACAACATCGAACCCAAGATCGCCGGGCAGATCCGCTCGGTCATGAACGTGCAGGAGGCCACCGCCAAGGCCCTGCTCGTGGACGCCGACGCCCTCGCCGCCGCCCAGCGCGAGGGCGACGTCCTGGCCGCCAACGCCGCCCTGATGGACGCCTACAACACCGACGTGCGGCCCATGCTCGCCGACCTGCGCGGGAACCAGGGCCTGGACCCCGACCCCATGGCCGCGCACGCCCGCTCCGGCTACGCCGAGCGCGTCGCCGAGGAGCGCAAGGGCGGCGCCCAGGCCGGGTGGGGCGCGTGAGCCGGCCACCGACCAAGAACAGCAGCACCGAACAGGGAGACCCCGTGTCCGACGTCGTCGAACAGCTCCTCGCCCGCAGCAACACCCTCGGCGCGGACCCGCGCAACACCAACTTCGCCGGGGGCAACACCTCCGCCGCGGGCACCCGCACCGACCCCGTCACCGGCCAGGACGTCGACCTGCTGTGGGTCAAGGGCTCCGGCGGCGACCTGGGCACCCTCACCGGGGACGGCCTGGCCGTGCTGAGACTGGACCGCCTGCGCGCCCTCGTGGACGTCTACCCCGGCGAGGACCGCGAGGACGAGATGGTCGCCGCCTTCGACCACTGCCTGTTCGGAAAGGGCGGTGCCGCGCCCTCCATCGACACCGCCATGCACGGCCTGCTGCGCGCCGCGCACGTGGACCACCTGCACCCCGACTCCGGCATCGCCCTGGCCACCGCAGCGGACGGCGAGCGCCTGACCCGCGAGTGCTTCGGCGACCGCGTGGTGTGGGTGCCCTGGCGCCGCCCCGGCTTCCAGCTCGGCCTGGACATCGCCCGTATCGCGGAGGAGAACCCGAACGCCATCGGCGCGATCCTGGGCGGCCACGGCATCACCGCCTGGGCCGAGACCAGTGGGCAGTGCCAGGCCAACTCCCTGGAGATCATCCGCACCGCCGAGAGGTTCTTGGAGGAGAACGGCCGCCCCGAGCCCTTCGGCCCCGCCCTGGACGGCTACGGCGCCCTGCCCGAGGCCGAGCGCCGCGAGCGCGCCGCCGCCCTGGCCCCGGTCCTCCGCGGCCTGGCCTCCACCGACCACCCCCAGGTGGGCCGCTTCACCGACAGCGACGTGGTCCTGGACTTCCTGGCCGGGGCCGAGCACCCCCGCCTGGCCGCGCTGGGTACCTCCTGTCCCGACCACTTCCTGCGCACCAAGGTCCGCCCCCTGGTGCTCGACCTGCCCGCCGACGCCCCGCTGGAGCGGGCCGTGGAACGCCTGCGCGAGCTGCACGAGGAGTACCGGGCCGAGTACCGCGCCTACTACGAGCGCCACGCCGACGCCGACAGCCCCGCCATGCGCGGCGCCGACCCGGCGGTCGTGCTCGTCCCCGGCGTGGGCATGTTCTCCTTCGGCAAGGACGCCAGGACCGCGCGCGTGGCGGGCGAGTTCTACGTCAACGCGATCAACGTGATGCGCGGTGCCGAGTCCGTCTCCACCTACCGGCCCATCGAGGAGTCGGAGAAGTTCCGGATCGAGTACTGGGCGCTGGAGGAGGCCAAGCTCGCCCGGCTGCCCGAACCCAAGCCGCTCGCCACCCGGGTCGCCCTGGTCACGGGCGCGGCCAGCGGCATCGGCAAGGCCATCGCCGCCCGCCTGGCGGGCGAGGGCGCCTGCGTGGTCGTGGCCGACCTGGACGCGGACAAGGCGGCCGCCGCCGCGGCCGAACTGGGCGGCGCCGACACGGCCGCGGGCGTGGCCTGCGACGTCAGCGACGCGGACGCGGTGGCCCGGGCCTTCGCCGCGGCGGCCCTGGCCTTCGGCGGCGTGGACCTGGTGGTCAACAACGCCGGGCTGTCCATCTCCAAGCCGCTGCTGGAGACCACCGAGCGCGACTGGGACCTCCAGCACGACGTCATGGCCAAGGGGTCCTTCCTGGTCTCGCGCGAGGCGGCCCGGACGATGACCGCCCAGGGCATGGGCGGCGACATCGTCTACATCGCCTCCAAGAACGCCGTGTTCGCCGGGCCCAACAACGTCGCCTACTCCGCGGTCAAGGCCGACCAGGCCCACCAGGTGCGGCTGCTGGCCGCCGAGCTGGGCGGCGAGGGCATCCGGGTCAACGGCGTCAACCCCGACGGTGTGGTGCGCGGCTCGGGGATCTTCGCCGGGGGCTGGGGCGCCCAGCGGGCCAAGGTGTACGGGGTCAGGGAGGAGGACCTGGGCGCGTTCTACGCCCAGCGCACCATCCTGGGCCGCGAGGTGCTGCCCGAGCACGTGGCCAACGCGGTGTTCGCGCTGACGGCGGGGGAGCTCTCGCACACCACCGGCCTGCACATCCCCGTGGACAGCGGCGTCGCCGCAGCGTTCCTGCGATGAGCGCCGCCGACACCGCTGGCGGTGCCGGAGACACTGCTGCTGCTGGTGTTACCGGTGCCGCTGGTGCGGCTGGCGGGGGGGCCNCGGGGCGTCCGCGCGGCAGGCGCACGGCCGTCCACGCCGCCGTCGACCTGGGCGCCTCCAGCGGCCGGGTCATCACCGGGCGGATCGAGGACGGGCGGCTGCGCACCGAGGAGGTGGCCCGCTTCCCCAACGGGCCGGTCGCCGTGCCCGCGGGCGGTCGCGCCAGCCTGCACTGGGACGTGCTGTCCCTGTACGCGGGAGTGGTCGAGGGGCTGCGCCGGGCCGCCGGGCCCCGCGGCCTGGCCTCGGTCGGCGTGGACTCCTGGGCGGTGGACTACGGGCTGCTGGACGCCGACGGCGCCCTGCTCGGCAACCCCGTGCACTACCGCGACGGCCGCACCGACGGGGTGCCCGAGCGGGTGTTCGCGTACCTGCCCGCCGAGCGGATGTACGCGGTCAACGGGTTGCAGGTGCAGCCGTTCAACACGGTGTTCCAGCTCGCCGCGGCCTCCGGCGGAGCCCAGTTGGCCGCGGCCCGCGGGCTGCTGCTCGTGCCCGACCTGCTCGGGTACTGGCTGACGGGGGAGCGGGTCGCGGAACTGACCAACGCCTCCACCACCGGCCTGGTCGACGTGCGCGAACGCCGCTGGGCCGACGCCTGCCTGGACCTGCTGGAGGAGGGCTTCGGCGTCGCGGCGCGGGACCTGCTGCCCGGCCTGGTCGAACCCGGAACCGTCGTCGGCGCCCTCCGGGACGGCGCGGGCCTCGGCGCGGCGGCGGGCGCGCCGCTGGTGGCGGTGGGCTCGCACGACACCGCCTCCGCCGTGGTGGCCGTGCCCGCGGCCACGCGCCGCTTCGCCTACGTCTCCTCGGGGACGTGGTCGCTGGTGGGCGTGGAGCTGGACGCCCCGGTGCGCACCGAGGCGGGCCGGGCGGCCAACTTCACCAACGAGCTGGGCGTGGACGGCACGGTGCGCTACCTGCGCAACGTCGCCGGGCTGTGGCTGCTCCAGGAGTCGCTGCGCACCTGGCGCGAGCGGGGGCGGGAGGTGGACCTGGCCGACCTGCTGGCGCGGACCGCCCGCGTGCCCGCGCTTTCGTGCGTGGTGGACGTGGACGACCCCCGGTTCCTGCCGCCGGGGGACATGCCCGCGCGGATCGCTGCGTTCGCCGCCGAGACCGGGCAGCGCCCGCCGGAGGGCGAGGCCGAGGTGGCGCGGTGCGTGGTGGACTCGTTGGCGCTGGCCTACCGCCGGGCGGTGCGCCAGGCCGCCGAGCTGAGCGGGACGGACGTGGAGGTGGTCCACGTGGTCGGCGGGGGCTCGCGCAACGCGCTGCTGTGCCAGCTCACGGCGGACGCGGTCGGGCTGGAGGTGGTCGCCGGGCCCGCCGAGGGGGCGGCGATCGGCAACCTGCTGGTGCAGGCCCGCGCGGTCGGGGCGGCGGAGGGCGGTCTGGCCGACCTGCGCCGGATCGTGGCCGACTCCACCGAGGTCAGCCGGTACCGGCCGAGCGGACCGCAGGCCCCGTGGGAGGCCGCCGAGCGGCTGCTCCACGGCTGAAGATCGGGCTTGCCGCCAAAGTTCGAGGGGCCGCCGGACTCCGGTGGCCCCTCGTCGTGTCCGTGTGTTCCGGAGGACGCC
Source organism: Nocardiopsis synnemataformans DSM 44143 (assembly GCA_000340945.1). GTDB lineage: Bacteria > Actinomycetota > Actinomycetes > Streptosporangiales > Streptosporangiaceae > Nocardiopsis > Nocardiopsis synnemataformans. The sequence continues at coordinate 40,298 of ANAW01000210.1, forward strand.
ACGCGATGGCCGGGCGTCGGGAGGCCGGGCGGGCCGCACATGACGACGGGGCCGGTGCTCGTGGAGGAGCACCGACCCCGTTCGGTCAGTTGTCAGGAGAGGGAGGCCCTCGCGGCGGCGCGGTGTGGTCGGCCCGTTCGCGCGGGGCTCCCGTTCCAGGCGCGGCGGGCGCGGGACGGCGTGACGGTGATGCCCAGCCCGGCCGGTTCGGTCTCCCGCCTCGGCTCCGGCACCCGGTTTCCGGGGAACTCCTGCACGGTCACGACCTGTGCGGGCGCGTGCGAGGGCCGGGGGCTTCGCCGCAGGGCCGCGAGCGCCCTGCGCGCCGCACCCCTGCGGACTCCCAGTCCGCTCCTGGACCCCATCGGGGCCAGGGTGTCCACGACCACCGCTACCGTGACCGCAACCGCTACGAAAATCGCCAGCGTCATGTTCCCCCGCTCCCCTTTTCCCCGGACGGCCGTGGCCGTTACTCGCTCTACCCCGGCCGCTGCGCCCTCCGCACCGACGACCCGATGTCCTTGCAAGGTGCCCGTGTGCTCACCTCTGAAACCCCAGGGAAGACAGTGCATCGTGTGCCCTGCGGTCGAGAACGACTCTAGGTGCGGCCTACGACGCTTTCGGGGGTCGCTGTCCTGACAGCGCTCACCGGCCCGAGAGCCGCCGGGCCACCTCCCTGCGGCTCCTCGGCGCTCCCGGTCCTGTACGGAAGCTGGGGCCGCCTCGGCGATGCCTGTGCAATTTCTGAGGATTGCCAGAACTCTGCGGTGGTCCGGAAGAGCCATGTTCTGGGTGAAACCCCGTTTGGCCGCCTGGTGTGGGACTTCCTCTTAAACCCGCGCGGTCCTGACAAAGCTCTTCAAAGCGGACGACCTTGAGAAATTTCAAAGAGAGGGTTTCACTGGCAGGCTCGTAGTCGTACTCTGAAGCCAGGGCGAAAGGAACTCAGACATGGCGAGTCCAACGGTCGGACGCAGGAGGCTCGGCATAGAGCTGCGCAAGCTCCGTGAGCAGAAGAAACTCACGATGGAGCGCGTCGCGGAGGATTCCGGACTGTCCGAACCCACGCTCAGTCGCGTCGAGAATGGCAAGCGAGTCCTCAAACAGGTGGAGCTTCGAGGACTGTTGGACCTGTACGGCGTGAGCGATCCCGTGCAACAGCAGCGGCTCCGGGACATGGCCAAGGTCGCCGCTGAGGACGCCTGGTGGGACCAGTACAACGACGCTCTTCCTTCGGGGCTCGGTAGCTATGTCGGGTTGGAAGCTGAAGCTATTGCCCTGAGGTCCTATTCTGATCGGCTCATTCATGGGCTCTTGCAGACAGCGGAATACTGCCGCGCGATTATCAACGCTGGCGACCACCGGGCGAAAGAGGAAGAGGTGGAGAGCCGGATTCGGTTGCGGATGCAACGCCAGGAGATCCTTCGGAAGAGGCGGCCTCCGTTGCTGCGCACGATCATGGACGAGGCCGCCATCCGTCGGCCGATCGGTGGCCGCAGCACGATGGCGGCCCAGCTCCGGCACCTGACAGAGGTGGCTGGGGCACCGGACGTCTCGGTGCAGATCGTCCCCTTCTCGCTCGGGGCACATGCTGGGATTGACGGGCGCTTCACACTCCTGGAGTTCGATGACTCCGAGGTGCAGCAGCACGTCTATGTCGAGTCTTTGGCCGGAAACATCTTCATCCAGAAGCGTCAGGTGGTGGCAGAATTTCGTGAGCGCTTCGATCGGTTGCAGATGGAGGCGCTGTCGCCCCAGGAGTCACTGACTCTCATCACGAAGGCCGCAGAGGAGTACGAAAGATGAGCCCCATCCCCAACCTGGACGGTGCGGTCTGGTTCAAGGCCCAGGCTAGCGAGGGAGCGAGAGGCTGCGTCGAGATCGCGCACCTGGACGAGGGCACCGCCGTGCGCAACTCCAGGGACCCGGAGGGCGGCACGCTGTTCTTCACCCCGCACGAGTGGGAGTGCTTCCTGGACGGAGCGCACAAGGGCGAATTCGCCCGGCCCACCCGGTAACCGAGAGAGCCACTGCCCGGGGCGCTTGTGAGTTGGAGCCCATGACGTCCCGGGCAGTGCCAACCGCAGGGAGACCCCCATGGAAGAGGACCACACCGACGGCACGACTCCTGTCTACCACGACGGCCCCGGCGCGGAGTTCTTCGAGCTGCGCCTGACCCGGGGCGAGCACAAGGGCCGGGCGTTCGCCTGGGGAATGGACCTCCCCGACGGCAGCACCGTCATCTACAACATCCTGGACCGCTCCATCACCAGGGGGAGCGTGCCCGAGACCACCGCCCGGCGGCTGCGCGCCGAGCTCGTGTAGCTCTAGCGTCTTTAGAAGACAGGTGGGGCCGGTGTTCACGGAGAGCACCGGCCCCACGCGTTCTGGGTCAGGCAGAGACGGGTTCCGTCGCGGCTCGGTGCAGCCAGCGCGGCCCGGAGGGAGTGCCGAGCCAGGCCGTGTGCTCACCTGACGCCGTCACGGTGAGCCCGTACTCCGTCAGCTCCGGGCACCCCTGCGCCGTCCAGTACTCGTGCGCCGCGACGACCTCCTCACCGAGCGGACGTGGGCCACCCTGCTCCACCCGGCCGTCCGCGTACAGCCGCGCCCACGACGGGGAGTCCAGCGCTGAAAGCCACACGCACGTCTCGGCTTCACCCCGGACCGCGCGCATGCCGATCCGAACCCCGGGCATCATGAGCGCCAACTGCGGACCGGCCCCGCCCATGACCACCTCGCGTGCGTCCCCGCCGTGGTTCCACGTGCGCTCGGCGGTGCCGCGGAGGTCGTGCGGAGCGTCGTACCGGGCGCGCTGGTCGCGCAACGGCATGAAGCTGGCGTCACCCGCGAATCGGCCCCGCGCCGAGCCCTCCTCCGACACCACCAGACGGGCCATGGTGCCGCCGGGAAGGTTCGCCACCGGTTCCCACGGTGTGACGACCACGCCCCCGGGCCGGGTCTGCTCGATCCACGCGCGGGGAACCTCGACCACGGCGCAGGTGGCGATGACCGCGTCGTAGGGCGCTCCCTCCGCGTACCCGGCGGCGCCGTCGGCCACGACGGTGCGCGGCGCGTAACCGGCCGCCCGGAGGCGATCGGCGGCCTGCCCGGCGACACCGGCGTCCACCTCCACCGTGGTCACCTCACCGGCCGGACCCACGAGTTCGCACAGGATCGCGGCGTTGTAGCCCGTACCTGTGCCGACCTCCAACACGTGCTGTCCGGGTTCCACCCCGGCGGCCTCGATCATCGCCGCCATGACCGAGGGCGCCGAGGAGGAGGACGTCGGGATGTTCATGGGCCCGCTGCCGCCGTCGTTGACCTGGGTGATCACTGGTGCGTCGGCGTAGGCGAGACCCGCCCACCGCTGCGGGGCGTCCCGCCGGTCCAAGGGGTCGCCCACAGCCTCGGGCCACACGCGGTCGGGGATGAACAGGTGCCGGGGGACCTTGGCGAAGGCCTCCCGGACGGGACCGGTCGTCTCCAGCGCGTCGGCCAGCCGGTTCCGCAGCTCCAGCAGCGAGGCGTGGTCGGGGGTCATGCGCCACCGGTCCCGTTGCACAGTGGGCAGTCGATGAGTTCCTTGTCGGTCCAGGGGCCGCTGCCGTCGCCTCCGGCGATGACCTTGCCCGTTCCGTTGCAGGGGGAGCAGTCTGCCATTCTCAGCTTCTTTCGAGAACACGCTAGGGGTGTGAGGGTTCGGGCGGGAACGGTCTCCCGAAGCGCTGTCCAGGAGCTTCCAGTGCGGCCACGAACGCCTCCAGCGTCGGCTCGATGATCGTGGGCGCCGTCAGACCCGAGGGCGATCTGTCGGTGGCCACCCACAGGTCGCCGTTGTGGTGGATGGCGTAGCGGTCGCCGTAGTGCCTGCGCAGGGCGAGGAGCACGACTTCGGCGTGATCGACCTGGGATTCACCGGGCGGGGGAGGACTCTGCACGGGAGCGTCCGATCTGCGTCGGGGACTGATCAGAACGCTACAGAGCGTGGTCTACGAACACCCAGTGAGTTGCACGAAGTTGCACGGAAACTAGTCGAGCGCCTCGATCGCCGAGGTGATCAGGGCTCGCGCCTTGGGCCCGTAGACGGCGAGCTTCTGGAGGCGGCCGAACGCCTTGACGTACAGGGCGACCTCGGTAGGTGCCTGTACGGTCAGCTCAGCTGTCATAAGCTCAGCACGCACCAGAGCGTCGTCGTAGACGGTAAATCCTTCCACGGGCCACATGAGGCGTGGTGCGGTCAAGGGGATGATTCCCAGGGAAACGTTGGGAAGAGACATCGCACTCAGTAGATGGCCGAGTTGGCCAGCCATCGTTTCATTGTTCCCGATACGGTACCGAAGAACTGCTTCCTCGATGAGAATGGCGAATCGGCGACCGCCCTGCCGAATAATCTGGGAGCGTTCCATTCGCGCTGCTACCGCCGCCTCAACATCGTTGTGAATTCCTCGGAACTCGGTGATGTTGGTGAGCAGTGAAGTGGCGTAAGCTGGGTTCTGGAGGAAACCCGGTACTACTGTGGGGGAGTGGACGCGAAACAGGCGTGTCCGCTCGTACAGGGGTATGTAAGATTCCTGGAGTCGTAGAAGGCCAGTTCGCTGTTTCCGTCTCCACTCCACATACATTGATTCCGCGTTGCGCGAGGCTGCTGTCAGATCTGTGGCTTCCGCGCTTGCTCCGCACACCTGACACCATGTGCGAATATCCTCGTCGGACGGAGGCGTCTTCGCGTTTTCAATGCGCGAGGACTTGGACTTGTGCCAACCACACCGGAAAGCCAGTTCCGCCCCCGTCAGCCCGGCATCCAGGCGGATTTCTTTCAACCGCGAAGCGACGGCCTCACGTGCCGCCTGAGCGCTGGAGGGAGAAGATGAAGGCACGAACTGGCAATCCGGTGTTCGGTGGTCAGATGGAGAAGTCGGTGTGAGGGATGCCGCGTTCCCAGACGGCCTCGAAGGCTGAGGAGCAGAGCTTGGCCAGCTCTGGGTCCTCAGTGACCTCTGCTCCTGTCATCCGCCCGACACCCGTGAAGTGGTTGATACGGACAACGCGGTCATCGAAGAGCCAGAAGTCGTTGCCAGGGAACGCGATGTCGGTTGCTTGCCGACGTGGCAACCAGCGTACGTCTTCCCCCGCGATGATGTTTCCCTGGGTCCCCTCGTGCTCGAAACGGATGTAGTCCGTCACCGGCATCGAGACCACCCGCGCCCGACGCACTGTGACACCTCGGGCTGTGGCGTCGGCGACCGCCTGGTAGAAGGGGGCCCACCAGGACTCGCGATCGTTCCAGTCGCCGCGGTGCCCGACGCGCTTCCACTCCTCGAAGCCCGCGACCTCGCTGTCCACGCCGTAGACGTCGCGCATCTCCAGGTGAACTGCGGATTCCCGGCATGCGTTGAGCATGTCAGCGAAGGCGGGTGCGTTCTGCGTCATCGCAGGCCTCCCTCAGAACCTCGACCATTCGGGCAGGGACGCGGACAACTGCCTCGTGCTCAGGGAGGCGACCGACCGCACGGCAGGAGGACAGAGTGTCCTCGTCGGCTTTCCAACCTTGGATGACGAGATCCGCCGTGGCCTCGTCTACGAAGACTGTCGGGGAGCCATCCGTATCTGACTCGGGGTCCTTACCGAAGAACTTCAGTGCCACCATGGATGCTTTCCTCTCGGGTTAGTTGCATCCGGTTGCACGAATGTCCCGCGCCATCACCATACGTGTCAAGTCCGTGACCGGTTACGGACAGTGCGGGGTGCGAAAGGGTGTCGGGAGAAAGCGGTGGCGCCGCAGCTTCCGAACGTGTTCAATACAGGGCGAAACGGTCCCGCCGCCGGGGCACCGGGACCCCGTACAGAGCCAGCCAGCGGCGAGAAGAGGCACATGGACGCGGTGGAGGCGTACGCGCGGAACCACGCCGAGGCGTGGAGACACCTCCTAGCGGGCCGGATCGAGCAGGCCCACACCCACGACGGGTTCGACGTCCTGCGCACGGCGGATCCCCTGGAGACGAGGGTGCACCTCACACGTGCCTCGGCCCGCGTCCCGGACCGGGTGTCGTCCGCCCTGTCCGCGCCGGGCCGCGTCAGTCTGGACGACCCCTTCGGGAAGCTCCGGGTTCCGGAGGGGTTCGCGCGAACCCCGCGGCCCGTCATGGTGCGCCGGGGGTCCACGGCGCCCGCGCCCGCGGCCCGGCCCCGGCCGGAGATCGAGACCACTGCCGTGGGCGAGGAGAAGGCGCTGCTCACAGTGGAGCGGCTCGTGGTGGACGGCTTTCCCCTGCCGTCCCGTCAGCCCCACAGACCTCAGTGCTTCCTGCCCGTCAGTCTTCTGGACGCGCAGGGCTGGCGGGCCTGGCTGGCCACGTACCGGGGCTCGCCCGCCTCGGCCTGCCTGACCTTCGACCACGGCGGCGTGGTCGCCCTCTACTGGCTGGTGACCACATCCGAGCACCGGTCGCGTGGAATCGCGCGTGCGGTGCTCTCCCAGGTCCTGCGCCACCACCGGGGGCGTGACGTGGTCCTCGTCCCGACCGAGGACGGACGTCCCCTCTACGACTCGCTCGGCTTCGCCGAGGTGGGCAGGGGCGTCTTCCACACGAGGACGAACGCCGGGACCCCCGTCCGGTAGGCGGCGCGTCGGATCAGGCCGTGGTCACGGCCACCTTGGTCCAGCCCGGCTCGCGGTGGTCGAAGGCGCGGTAGGAGTCCAGCACCTCGTCGAACGGCACCTCCTGGGTGAGGACCGAGGTGATGTCCACGCTGCCGCTGGCCACCATCTCCAGAAGCTCGGGGATGTAGGTGCGGTGGTTGCAGTTACCCATCTTCAGGGTGAGGTTCTTGTTCATCGCCGCGCCGATGGGGAAGTGCGTCATCGTCGGCGGGTAGACGCCGATGATGGACAGGGTGCCCGCCTTCGCGATCGCGTCCACCGCCCACCGCGCGGCCTGGGACGGGGCGTCGCCGGGAACCCAGGTGTCCCCCTGGGACCGGGGCTCGGGCACGAGCTCGGACACCTCCGCCGCGAACTGCTCCCTGAGTTCCTCCTGCACGGCCGGTCCCTGCTTGGGCCGCTCCGCGTCGACCCCGACGGCGTCGATCACGCGGTCCGGGCCGATGCCCCCGGTGAGTTCCACCAGGGTGGCCACCGGGTCCTCCTTGGTGTAGTCGATCACCTCGGCGTGCAGCAGGCGCGCCTGCTCCAACCGGCTCCCGACCCCGTCGACCGCCAGTACGCGCCCCGCCCCCTGGAGGTAGGCGCTCAGCACGGCGAACAGCCCCACGGGGCCGCACCCCATCACCGCGACGGTGTCGCCCGGAGTGATCTCGGCGAGCTTGGCCCCGAACCACGCCGTGGGGAAGATGTCGGAGACGAGGACGGCCTCCTCGTCGCTCACACGCTCGGGGATGCTGACCAGGCCCACGTTGGCGTAGGGGACGCGCACCCGTTCGGCCTGGAGACCGGGGAAGGAACCGGTCGCCTCCGGCCCCCCGAAGAACGCCGTGCCCGCGCGTCGGCCCCCGGGGTTGGCGTTGTCGCACTGGGCGAAGTAGCCGGTCCGGCAGTAGCTGCACGTCCCGCACCCGATGGTGGAGGGGATGACCACCCGGTCGCCCGGCTGGAAGTTGCGGACCTGGGAACCGACCTCGGTCACCACGCCGACGCCCTCGTGGCCGAGGACGGTGCCCGGCACCATGCCCGGCATGGTGCCCCGGATCATGTGCAGGTCGGTGCCGCAGATCGCGCTCGTGGTGATCTGCACGATGGCGTCCTGGGAGTGCTCGATGCGCGGTTCCGGCACGTCATCCAGGCGGATGTCACCGATGCCGTGCCATACGACGGCCTTCATGGTCTTCCTCCCAACAGCGGAGGGACGCGTCGACGCGTCCCGAAGCGGCGGATGTCCGTTGGGTGCGGCGGCTACCCGGGCCCCGGGGCCGTAAACGGGAGCCGCGGACACGGGAACCGGTCCGGACGCCCTCTCGCGGACGGGGCGGGACCAGCCCCGGTCCAGCCTCAGCCCGGCTCCGGCCGCAGCTGCGCGCAGCCGCGTCCGACCGCGACGACGTGGAGTCCCGCCCAGCGCCCCGCGTACCCGGCCGCCCCGAACCCGCCGGAGCGACCTCGTTCCCTCCCCGGCCGCATCCGAGCGGAGCCTTGTCTCAGGCCTTGTGGGCCAGGCCGCAGTACTGGGGGATGTCGCGCACCCTCCCGACCTCGACCGGCTCGGGCCGCCACCGGGTGACGCAGACGACCCCGGGATCGACCAGCGCGAACCCGTCGAAGAAGCGGGTGAAGTCCTCCACCGAGCGCATGTGGTACGGCTGGGCGACGCTCTCCTGCCAGCGCTGGAGCTCCTCCACCGCGCGCTCGTCGGTGACGGCCTCCACGTGGGCGAGGACGCCGTCGCACACGGCCAGGAAACTGCCCGGCGCCAGGGCGTCCATGTAGGCGCGCACGATGCCCAGGGCCTCGTCCAGGTCGCCGAAGTGGCCCATCGTCCCCAGCAGGGTCAGCGCGACCGGGCGGTCCAGGTCCAGGGTCCGGCGGGCGCTCTCCAGCACCCGTTCGGTGTCGCGCAGGTCCGCCCCCACGTACCGGGTCCGCTTCTCGTCGGTGCCCACCAGCAGGGCGCGCGCGTGGGCCAGGACCATGGGGTCGTTGTCCACGTAGACCACGCGCGCGTCCGGGGCGTGCGCCTGCGCCACCTCGTGGGTGTTGTCGGCGGCGGGCAGCCCGGCGCCGATGTCGAGGAACTGGCGGACCCCCTCCTCCAGGGCCAGGTGGCTGACCGCCCGGCGCAGGAAGAGCCGGTCCCCCCGGGTGGCCTCGACGACCTGGGGCATCAGCCCCCCGACGGTGTCGCCCATCTCGCGGTCCACGGGATAGTTGTCCCTGCCGCCGAGCCAGTAGTTCCGCACCCGTGCGGTGTGCGCGACGCTGGTGTCGATGGGGATGTCCGTCATGGTGGCCTCTCGGGTGGGGGCGGACCGTAACAAGCGGTACGCGCAGTCTCATGCGTCCCATGACCCGCCCGCAACCCGAAAAATCCTGTCATGAGGGGCTTTGGGCTCCACCCGGCCCCTCCGCGGCGTCGCTCCGAGCGGTGACGTCGGTGTCGATCTCGGCACCGGCCACGGCGCGGCGCAGACGGTTGAGGCGCTGGTGGGCCGCGACCGACCCGGTGCGGTCGCGGGCGGCCAGCTCCATGGTGAGGGCGTGGGCCACCAGCCAGCTCGCGAGGTTCTCGCTCGCGGCGCCCGAGGTGGACGGCGGGGTGGTCAGGACCGCCTCGACCCGGTCGCGTACGGCCTCGCCCACGGCCTCGGTGACCACGACGACGGGCGCCCCGACCTCGGCCGCGTGGTCCAGGAGGGCGTCGATCTCCCGGAAGAGCCGCAGCGGCGCGAAGACCACCACGGCGTCGTCGCCGCCGATGCCCAGTAGGTCGTCGGCGAGCCGGAAGCCGGTCGCCTCCAGGACGGTGCACCGGCGGCCCATCCGGCCCAGCTCGACCGCGAAGTAGCGGGCGGTCGCCGAGGCCGGTCCGATGCCGTAGGCGACGGTGCGCCCGGCCGCCTCGACCAGGCGGACCGCGGTGTCGAAGGCCCCGGCGTCGAGGACGTCGGGCAGCCCCCGCAGCAGGTCGACGCTGTCGGCGAGGACCTGGTCGAACACGCGCGTGCCGCTGAGGCGCTCCAGCCGCTGGTCCAGGACCAGAGCCGGGTCGCGCCGGGTGGTGAGCATGTCCATGACCGCGCGCTTGAGTTCGCGCAGGCCACCGTAGCCCAGCGACCGGGCCGTGCGCACCACGGTGGCGTCGCTGGTGCCGGTGCGGGCCGCCAGTTCGGCGGCCGACGCGGTCACGGCCTCCGAGGGGCGGTCGAGCAGGAAGTCGGTGACCGCGCGCTCGCGGGGGGAGAGCGAGTCGAGCCGGGCTCCCACCCGCTCGCGGAACCCGCCGCCCTCCTCCGGTGAAGTTTTCATTTCGTCATTGACCTAATCATGTAGTTAAAACTACGCTTCCGTGAGACCGACCACACAGTGAGGGACCGGCCGATGACCTACCAGTTTGTGATTATCGGCGGTGGCGTGCACGGCTGCGCCACCGCGTGGCAGCTCGCCGGGGCCGGAGCGGACGTCCTGCTCCTGGAAGCCGACGAGGTGGCCTCGGGCGCCTCCGGCGGCTTCGGCCGCCGGGGCGTGCGCGCCAACCGGCGCGACCTGCGCGAACTGCCGCTGATGCGGGCCGCCTACCGTATCTGGCCCACGCTCGACCAGCGCCTGGGCGCGGCCACCGGCTACCAGCGCACGGGTGGGATGTTCCTCATCGAGCAGGAGACCACCGGCACCAGGGGCGGGCTGGTCGCCGCGCAGACCCACGCGGCGGTGCAGCGGCGCCTGGGCGTGCCCACCGAGGTCCTCGACCGCGACGGCGTCCTGGCACGGGAACCCGGTGTCTCCCCGTCCGTGCGGTCGGCACTGTACTGCCCGCTCGACGGCACCGCCGACCACACCGCCACGACCAGGGCGTTCGCCGCCGCGGCGCGGGAACGCGGCGCCGTGATCGCCGAGCACAGCCCGGTCACCGCCGTCGAGCGCTCCGGGGACCGCGTCACCGCCGTGCGCACCGCGCGGGGGGAGCGCCACGAGGTGGGGGAGGCGCTGCTGGTGCTCAACAACGCCGGGGCCGCCGACCTGCTGCGCACGCAGTTCGACGTGGAGCTGCCGGTGTGGCGGATCCTGCCGCAGGCGCTGCGGCTGACCCCCCGTTCCACTCCGCCCATGACCCACCTCGTCGGCCACGACCACCGCTCGCTGTCGCTGAAGCCGCTGCCCGACGGCGGCGTCATGGTGAGCGGGGGATGGCGCGGACGCTGGGACGCCGAGGGCGCCCGGGGGCGGACCGTGGAGGAGAACGTGCGCGGCAACATGCGGGCCGCCGCGGAGGTCTACGCCGACCTCGCCGACGCCGAACTCGACCTCGCCGACGCCTCCCGGCCGGAGTCGTGCAGCGCCGACGAGATCCCCGTCATCGACCGGATCCCGGGGACCGCCAACGCGCTGGTCGGCACCGGCTGGACCGGACACGGCTTCGCCATCGCACCGGCGGTGGCCGAGTCGCTCGCCTTCTGGGCGCGCACCGGCGCGCGCCCCGACAACCTCGCCCCCTTCTCGTTCGCCAGGTTCTGACCGCGGCGCGTGACCGGGGTCCGCGCGGGACCGCCGGTCCGGGCCGCCCGCGCGGCCGCCGACCCCACTCCCCGATCCGCGTGTACGAAGGAGCAGCATGTTCCCCACAGACGAAGTCGGCGGCGACGCCGTCACCACCCTGCTGTTCGCCGTCACCGTCCTCGGCCTGCTCGTGCTCGCCGGGGTCGTGCTGCGACTGCTGATCGCGCCGCTGCGCCGCCTGTTCGTCCCGGCCGCGCTCATCGGCGGGGTCCTGGGGGCCGCGCTGGGGCCCTACGGCGCGGGGCTGTTCCCCGAGAGCATGATCGGGACCTGGGCCGGACTGCCCGGGGTGCTGATCACCGTGGTCTTCGCCCCGATGCTCATCGGCGTGCGCATCCCCAACCCGCGCAGGAGCTACCACCTCATCGCGCCGCAGCTCCTCTTCGGCTACATGGGCGACTTCCTGATGATCGGGATCCCCGTGCTGGTGTGCGCCGCCCTGATCATGCCCTTCTGGGACGTGAGCGCGATGTTCGGCACCGTCATCGAGGTCGGCTGGCCGGGCGGGCACGGCACCGCCGCCGGGATGGGGCCGGTCTACACCGAACTGGGCTGGGCCGACGGGGGCGCGCTCGCGCTGGCGGCGGCCACCGCCGGGCTGGTGTTCGGGATCGTGATGGGCATGGTGCTGATCAACATCGGTGCCCGCCGCGGCCACCTGCGCCACGTCAGCGCGGACCGCGGGGAGGAGGCGCCCGAGGTCCTGCCCGAGGAGGCGCGGACTTCGATGGGCCGGGTCACCCTCAACAAGGACCTCGTCGACGGACTGGCCTTCCACGGGGCCCTGATCGCCGCGGCGGTGCTGATCGGCTGGGTGCTCCAGTACTTCCTCGGACTCGTGGTCCCCGGCATGCCGCTGTTCCCGCTGGCGATGATCGGCGGCGGCGTCGTGCAGGCGGTCATCTCGCGCACCCGGCTGGGCGACGCGGTGGACCCCGGCAGCCTGCGCGCCATCCAGGGGGTCGCGCTCGACCTGCTGGTGGTCTCGGCCGTCGCGTCCATCGCGGTGCCCGTCGTGCTCGGCAACATCGTGCCGCTGCTGGTGCTGGTCGCGGTCGCCGCACTGGTCACGGTGGGCTTCTTCTACTGGGCGGGTCCGCGGATGTTCCGCGAATCCTGGTTCGAGCACGCCATCGTCAACTTCGGCACGCTGACGGCGGTGGCCTCGGTCGGCCTGATGCTGCTGCGCACGGCCGACCCGGAACTGAGGACCGACGCCGCGCGGGCCTACGCGTTGCGCGCGCCCTTCTTCAGCCCGATCGCCGGGGGAGGCGTACTGACGGCGCTGCTGCCGCTGATCGCGGTGAACTACGGACCCTGGGCGCTGGGCGTCGGAGCGCTCGTCGCCGCGGCGGCGGTGTACGTGCTCGCGCGGCTGCTGGGGATCTGGCGGCGGCCCGGGGCCGGGGTCCGCGCCGCGGCCGGGGGCTGAGCCGCCGGGGGCGGGACCCGGCCCCGGGACCCGCCCCCGGCTCGGCTGGGCGGAGGGGTACCGGGACAGCTGCCTGGTACGGCCGCGCGGTGGGCCGCCGGTCCCGGCCGGAACGCGAGGGCCCTCCCCGGGGGCGATTCCGGGGAGGGCCTCTCCTGTGCGGGGTTGGTCAGTCGGCGGACGGCTCCCGGCCGGTCCTCACCGCGGCTTCGGTGCCCGTCGGCTCAGCCGGGGACCCGGCCTCCGGGGCCTGCGCGGTCCGCGCGAACTCCCCGGCCCCCTCGGCCCCCTCGGCCCCCTCGGTCTTCGCGGCCTCTGCGGCAGGGTCGGGCAGGTCGACGCTGTCCCGCAGCTGGACCCGGGGCAGGAACGCCGCCAGCACCAGGCCGACGAGGGCGATGCCCGTGGCGAGGAGGAACAGGTCGCCGGTGGACGTACCGTAGGCGCCCTCGACGATCTCGCGGAGGAACGGCGGCATGGCGTCCAGGTTCAGGGTGCTGGCGTCCCCGCCTCCGGCGGTGGGGCTCACCCCGGACTCGGACAGGCCGTCGGAGATGTTCGTGGAGACGCGGTTGGCCAGGAAGGCGCCCAGCACGGACACTCCCATGGTGCCGCCCAGGGTGCGGAAGAAGGCGACCGTGCCGCTGGCCGCGCCGATCTCGCGCAGCGGGACGGAGTTCTGCACCACCAGGACCAGGTTCTGCATGGACATGCCGACCCCCAGGCCCATCAGCACCATGCCCCCGCACACGATGAGCAGAGGCGTGGTCGCGTCGATGGTGGCCAGCACGAGGAAGCCCAGGGTCAGTGTGACCATGCCGCTGACCACGTAGGACTTGACCCGCCCCGAGCGCGAGACCATGCGTCCGGAGACGGTCGAGGAGATCATGGTCCCCAGCATGAGCGGGGCGGTCAGCAGACCGGCCTCGGTCGGGGAGTAGCCGCGCGCCAGCTGGAAGTACTGGCCCAGGAAGACCGCGCCGCCGAACATCGCCATGCCGACCGCGGAGCTGGCCAGGATGGCGATGGCCGTCTCGCGCCGCATGACCAGGTGCAGGGGCACGACCGGCTCCGACACGCGCGCCTCCACCCACACGGCCATGCCGAGCAGCAGGAGGCTTCCGGCGACCATGGCCCCGGACTGCCAGGAGACCCACGCGAACTGGTTGCCCACGAAGGTCACCCACAGCAGCAGGAGGCTGACGCCCGCGGCGATGAGCGTGGCCCCCGCGTAGTCCACCTTGGTGCCGGGCCGGCGCACGTCCACCAGCTTGAGCGTGCGGCTCAGCGCCACCAGGGCCACCAGCATGAACGGCACGCCGATGAGGAAGCACCAGCGCCAGCCCAGGCCGGGCAGGTCGGCCAGCAGTCCGCCGATCAGCGGTCCGCCGACGGTGGCCACGGCCATCACCGCGCCGAGGTAGCCGTTGAGGGTGCCGCGCTCCTTGGGGCTGACCATCGAGGCGATGATCACCTGGACCAGGACCTGGGAGGCGCCCATCCCCAGCCCCTGCACGGCCCGGAACGCGATGAGCTGGCCGGTGGTCTGCGCGAACCCGCACAGCAGCGACGAGACGATGAACAGCACGATCGACAGCTGGAGCAGCTTCTTCTTGTCGAAGAGGTCGGCCAGCTTGCCCCAGACCGGAGTGGAGGCGGTGGAGGCCAGCAGGGTCGCGGTCACCACCCACGTGTACTGCGACTGGCTGCCGTCCAACGCCCCGACGATCTGGGGGAGGGCGACCGACACGATCGTGCTGCTGAGCATCGTCACGCCCAGCACTATGAACAGTCCGCTCAGGGAACGCAGGATCGAGGGCTGCCCGGTGTCGGGTAAGGGACGGGAAGTGCGCACGGATGGACCTCTGAGAAAAGGAAACGGGGCGGCGCGGGAGGCCGCTGGACTGCTCGGTTGCCGTGGGTGGCCAAAAATGTGCAGAAGAGGAATTTTTGCACCCACTGTAGAATATCACCGGGGTCACGGCCCGAGGGCTGACCAAACGTGGGAAAGCCGACACCCGCTCCCGGGAATGCCCGCGTCATCCGGCAGGGCGTGCGCTCCCGGTCCACGCCCTTCCGTGGCTCCGCTCGCGGCCCGGCCCGCGTCCGCGCGCCTGCGCCCCGGGTCCGTCCCGCCCTGGTCAGCGATCCGCCTCGCCTCTGGTCGGCGCTCCGTCGTGCCCATGGGCGGTGTCCTCCGGTCCGGTCCTCGCGGAACGCCAGATGTCGCGGACGGGCCATCGGCGCGGGGGAGAGGGGTGAAGAGGCGGACGGTTCGCGTGCATGGCTCTCCTTCGGCTGGGCAGGTTCCTGAGAGAATCCTCGGAAATCTGTCTTCTCGAAAAGCGAGATAGAAGGGCGAGCATGACCTCCCTCCTCTTCGCCGCGTTCGCGCTGGCCCACCTGTGCCTGACCGTCTGGCTGGTCCGGCTGGCGCTCTCCCGGCGCTCCCCGCACACCTGGCTGGTGGCGGCCGTGGCCGCCGGGCTCGTCTACGACAACGGGATCGTGGCGCTGGGCTCCACCATCGGCGCCGGGGACCTCCTGCTCGCGCTGAACCTCCCGCGCTTCGTCGTGCACGCCCTGGTCACGCCCCTGCTGATCGTCTTCGCCGCCGGGGCGGCCCGCGACGCCGGGCTCGCCTGGGCCCGCCCCCGCGCGGTGCGCGCCGGGTTCTGGCTGCTGGCGGTCGCGCTGATCGTCTACGGCGTCGTGACCGAACTCGTGGGGCTCACCCTGGTGCCCGGCCGCGAGGGCGACGCGCTGCGCTACTCGGCGGCCGAGTCGGCCCTGCCGGTCCCGGCCGTGACGACCGTCGTCGTGCTGCTCCTGGTCGGGGCGGCGCTGCTGGTGCGGGCGCACAGCGGGTGGATGCTGCTGGGCGCCGCGGTCATGTTCGCGGTCTCGGCCGTGCCCACGGCGCCGCTGGCGGTGGGCAACCTCGGCGAGGTGGCGCTCATCGCCGGACTCGCCCTCACCGCGCGAAGGGCGGACCGCGCCCCTCTCCGCGCACCGGCGTGACCAGGCCGGCCCCCAGGTCCTCGGCCTCGTCCCGGCGAAGAGGGCTTCGAGGACCTGGTCGACGTAGGCGTGGGCCAGGGGCTCCCGGGGGACCATGCGTGCCGACGGCACGGGCCGTTCTGTCACACGCGTCCCCCGGCCGACCGCACCGGCACCGGCGCGGCGGTCATGCGGCGGGGAAGGCGGCTCCGGTGAGCTGCTCGGAGACCCGCCAGACCCGCTCGGCCTCGTCGGCGCTGCGCAGCGGAGGATAGAGCCGCTGCTCGGCGGGCGGGCCGCCGAGGTTGCCGGGACCGCTGGGGCTGTAGAGCGCGCCCGGTTTGGCGGCCGGGTCGGTCGCGGCCATGAGGGCGGGCAGCTTCGCGGTCTCGACGGTGCCCGCCAGGACGCCGCGGGCCGAGAGCGCGCGGATCAGCCGCACGCCCAGGGTGTCCCGGTCGCGGCCGATCTCGGGGCGGGCGGCCAGGAGGCTGGTCGGGGCCACCCCGGGGTGGGAGAGGTTGCTGGTGATGCCCCACCCGTGGGCCTTGCTGCGCCGGTCCAGTTCGAGGCCGAACAGCCCGAACGCGATCTTGGACTGGCCGTAGGCGCGCATGACGTCGTAGGAACGCTCCCAGTTCAGGTCGTCCCAGTGGACGGCGCCCCGCCTCGCGGCGATGCTGACCTGCGACGTGACGCGGGCGCGACCGGCGCGCAGCAGCGGCAGGAGGCGGCCCACGAGGGCGAAGTGGCCGAGGTGGTTGGTGCCGAACTGGAGCTCGAACCCGTCGACCGTGGTCTGCCGGTTCGGGGGCCGCATCACACCGGCGTTGTTGATGAGGATGTGGATCGGCAGGCCCTCCTCGCGCAGGGTCTCGCCGAGGGCGGCGACCGACGCGAGGGAGGACAGGTCGAGACCGCGCAGCGAGACGTTCGCGCGGGGCACCGCCTGCCGGATCCCGGCGATCGCGGCCTCGCCCTTGCGCGGGTTGCGGACGGGCATGATCACCTCGGCGCCCGCGGCGGCCAGCCGCCTGGCCATGCCCAGGCCCATCCCGTCGCTTGCGCCGGTGACGAGCGCGCGCTTTCCGGTCAGGTCGGGCACGGTGATGTCGATGGTTCGACGCGGCATGGTTCTGCTCCCTCGTGTCCTCGTGGACGCGCGTTCGGGTGGACCCCGTTCCCTCCGTGCCTGGCGCACGGTGCACGGGAACGATCCTCCGCCTGGAGCGGGGGCGTTAACCACGGCCTCCCGATCCCAGGATCGGCAGGTCACCCCTCGCGCCCCTCCCAGCCTCGGACCGTGAAGGGGGGATCGACGATCCGTGGTTACCGCCGCGCGCGCAAGGTAGACACGAAGCAGCACCACTGGGAAGAAGGAGTGCCGTGATCGATCGCACCGGGCTGGCGGAGTTCCTGCGCAA